>CAYNZG010000079.1:0-6693 GCA_964401525.1 uncultured Ruminiclostridium sp. | reverse complement strand
GCCGGAGATGTGGCGGATACCTGCGGACTCAGCGTTCACCTGGCCGAACAGGTCCATGTCGATGCAGTTGTTGATGGACATGAAGTTGTCCAGCTGAGCGATGACGCGGACGTCGTTGGTGTAGTCAACGGGAGCGCCCATGACCTCGGGGTTGCGGGTCATGTAGTCATACATCTTCTTGGAGCCGGCAGCGAAAGCGAAGACCTGGCGGCCGGGATCGACAGCCTTGTTCTTACCGGTAATCTGACCGGCCAGAGCCATGTCCACGAAGCCGTCAACATACATCTCGGTGTGAACGCCCAGGTCCTTCAGGTCGGACTGTGCGATCAGGGAGCCGATGGTGTTGGGCATGCCGCCGATGCCCAGCTGCAGGCAGGCGCCGTTGGGGATCTCGTTCACGACCAGCTTAGCAACAGCCAGGTCCACCTCGGTGGGAGCACCGGTGGAGCCCAGGGTAGCCACGTCGGGGTTGTCGCCTTCCACGACCATGGTGACATCGTTGATGTGCAGCTCGGTGCCGTTCAGGCCATAGACCCAGGGCATGTTCTCGTTGACTTCCACGATGATGCACTTTGCGCGGGCGCACATGTCAGCCAGGTGGGAGGGAGCCAGGGACAGGGAGAAGAAGCCGTGCTCGTCCATGGGGGGGACCTGCAGCATCACCACGTCCACGGGGTCCAGGTTCTCGCGATAGAAGCGGGGCAGCTCGGAATATCTCATGGGGGAGAAGTAGCCCATGCCCTTGGAGATGATCTTACGGTCAACGCCGGAGCAGTGCCAGGAATGCCATGCAAAATGATCGCCGGCGTCGTCTGCCTTGCAGATCTCGGGCATCCACATGGTAACACCGCCGCGGACCTTCACGTCCTCCAGCTCGTTCTGACGGGCAGCCAGAGCCTTGTCCAGAGCCACGGGGTGGCTGGTGCACCAGGTGTAATCCACCCAGTCGCCGGACTTGACGACCTTGACGGCCTCTTCAGCGGTGGTCAGCTTGCTGTTGTACAGTGCCTGAAAATCCATCGTTTTGATCTCCTTTTCGAAATAAAAGAATAAAGTAAAATGAGAAATTAATCAGGCTAAGTTTAAGGGACTCGTCAAAAAATGTCAAGAAAAACTGTGGCTTTTCCCGAATTTTCGCCCCCCTTTTTTTTACCTTAAAAATCCCGTCGTAAAAAGCCACAAAAACGAGAAGTACGGCCCCCGATTTTCCGTGATTATTTTGTTGCTCTTCCCATCTTGAAAGGGCACCCCAGATGCAGTACAATGGAGATGTTATTATGGGAGTGTTATCGGTGCGGGTCTGCCCGCCCGTCAACGGATCAATAGAAAGAGAGGCCTTCACCATGGAAGAACTGAAAGCGCGCATCATGCAAGAGGGGAAGATCAGAGGGACCAACGAGGTGCTCAAGGTAGACAGCTTCCTGAACCACCAGATGGATGTAAATTTCCTGACCAAGGTGGGTCAGGCTTTCCGCCAGCGGTTCGCGGACTGCCAGGTGGACCGGGTCCTCACCATCGAGGCCTCCGGCATCGCCATCGCCTACGCCGTGGCCCAGGCCTATGAAGGCCTGCCCATGGTCTTCGCCAAGAAGAACAAGACCAAGAACATCGCCGGAGACGTGTTCATCAGCCAGGTGGAGTCCTTCACCCAGAGCAAGCGTCCTTATAACATCTTCGTCTCCAAGGACTTCCTCCACCCCGGGGAAAAGGTCCTCATCGTGGACGATTTCCTGGCCAACGGCAGCGCCCTCAACGCCCTCATCGACATCGTCCTCCAGGCCGGTGCCGAGGTGGTGGGCGCAGGCATCGTCATCGAAAAGGCCTTCCAGCCCGGCGGCGAGCGGATCCGCGGCCGCGGCATCCGGGTGGAGTCCCTGGCCCGGGTCCGTGAGATGAACGAGGAGACCGGCGTCATCTTCTGCGACTGAGCGCAGCCATTCCGTTCATTCCGGCATCTGCCGTTATGAAAGCCGCTGCGGCGGCAAAATAAAAAACAGGAGGAATCCATTCCAATGAAAAAGCGTATTCTTGCTCTGCTCCTGGCCGGTGTCATGACCGTGGGTCTGGCTGCCTGCGGCGGCGGCGAAACCGAGCCTGAAGACACCGATGCACAGGGCGGCACCGAGACCGTCGGCATCGCCCCCGAAGACCTGAAGCTGGGCCTCATCCTGGTGGGTGAAGCTGCCGACGCTTACAACAAGAACCACATCGAGGGTATGCAGGCTGCCTGCGAGGCCCTGGGCGTGGACTATGACACCCAGGTCGTTGTGAAGACCAACATCGGCGAGGACTCCACCTGCGCCGACGCCATCGGCGAGCTGGTGGATGCCGGCTGCAACGCCATCTTCGCTGACTCCTTCGGTCACGAACAGTACATGGTCGAGGCCGCTCCCGACTATCCCGACATCCAGTTCTGCCACGCCACCGGCTATCAGGGTGCCACCGACGACCTGGACAACACCCACAACTACTTCGCCCGCATCTATGAGGCCCGTTACCTGGCCGGTATCGCTGCAGGCCTGAAGACCGAGACCAACGTCCTGGGCTATGTGGCTGCCAAGCCCTTCGCCGAGGTCATCTCCGGCTACACCGCCTTCTATCTGGGCGCAAAGAGCGTCAACCCCGACGTGACCATGCTGGTCAACTACACCAACGAGTGGTCCGACGCCACCAAGGAAGCCACCAACGCACAGGCTCTGATCGACCAGGGCTGCGACGTCATCTCCCAGCACTCCGACACCTCCGCTCCCGCCACCACCGCCGAGACCAACGGTGTCTTCGCCGTGGGCTACAACGACGACATGGTCCCCGTGGCTCCCAACGCTGCGCTGGTCTCCGCTCGTGTCAACTGGGGCGCTTACTATGAGTACGCTCTGGGCTGCCTCATCAACGGTGAGGAGATCGCACAGGACTGGTGCGGCAGCTATGCTGAGAACGCCTGCTACCTGTCCGACCTGAACGAGGCCATCATCGCCGACGGCACCAAGGAAGCCATCGAGGCTGCCGTTGCCGGCATCGCTGACGGTTCTGTCCAGGTCTTCGCCGGCCCCCTGTACGGCGTGGACGCTGACGGCAACGAGCTGAACATCCCCGAGGGCGAGTGCTATGCCGAGAACTCCGACTCCTCCGCACCCTCCTTCGCTTACATCGTGGACGGCATCACTGTCCTGTCCTGATCCCATCTGATCCCTCCGTGTGTCCCCGGTCCCGCCGGGGACACACGGGGGCCCTTTTCCGGGGAAAAGCCGTAGGAAAACCGGCGGTGAGCCGCCGGTTTTCCTGTGTCTTTTCAAGACCGTTCCTTCGCGAATCACACACAAGAGAAGAGAGAAAGAGGTGAATCTCTTGCAGTCAGTCAACGCCGTGGAATTGCGGAACGTGACCAAGACCTTTGGCAGCGTCATCGCCAACAACAACGTGAACCTATCCATCCGAAAGGGAGAGATCCTGGCCCTGCTGGGGGAGAATGGCAGCGGCAAGACCACCCTGATGAATATGCTGGCGGGCATCTACTTCCCGGACAGCGGCCAGATCCTGGTGGACGGAGAAGAGGTAGCCATCCGCGCCCCCAAGGACGCGCTGGACCTGAAGATCGGCATGATCCATCAGCACTTCAAGCTGGTGGATGTGTTCTCCGCCGCGGAGAACATCGTGCTGGGCCTGAAGGAGAAGGGGAAGTTCGACCGGAAGGCCATCTCCCAGCAGATCCGGGAGATCAGCACCCGGTACGGCTTCGACCTGGACCCGGAGAAGAAGATCTATGACATGGCCGTCTCGGAGAAGCAGACGGTGGAGATCATCAAGGTCCTCTACCGCGGGGCCGACATCCTCATCCTGGACGAGCCCACCGCCGTCCTGACCCCCCAGGAGACCGAGAAGCTGTTCAAGGTCCTGCGGAACATGAAGGCCGACGGCAAATCCATCGTCATCATCACCCACAAGCTCAACGAGGTCATGGCCATCTCCGACCGGGTGTCCATCCTCCGCAAGGGCGAGTACATCGACACCGTGGAGACTGCCTCCACCAACGCCCAGGCCCTCACCGACATGATGGTGGGCCACGCCGTCACCCTGAACATCGACCGTCCCCAGCCTCAGAACACCCAGTGGCGGCTGGTGGTCAAGGACCTGACCTGTCTGGACGGACAGGGGGTCAAGGTCCTGGACAAGGTCTCCTTCTCCGCCATGGGCGGGGAGATCCTGGGCATCGCCGGCATCGCCGGATCCGGCCAGAAGGAGCTGTGCGAGGCCATCGCCGGGCTTCAGCCGGTGTCCGGCGGTCAGATCCTCTACAGCAATCCCAAGGGTCCCGACCAGGTGGAATCCCTGGTGGGCCTGTCCCCCATGGAGATCCGCGACCTGGGTGTGAGCCTGGCCTTCGTCCCCGAGGACCGACTGGGCATGGGCCTGGTGGGCTCCATGGGCATGACCGCCAACATGATGCTGAAGAGCTACAACCAGAGCGGCCGCTTCTTCCCGGACATGAAGCCCTTCCGGGACCTGGCCGAGGAGATCAAGGAGGAGCTGGAGGTAGCCACCCCCAGCATCAACACCCCCGTTCGGAAGCTCTCCGGCGGCAACGTCCAGAAGGTGCTGGTGGGCCGTGAGATCGCCTCCGCCCCCGCGCTGCTCATGGCCGCCTACCCGGTCCGCGGCCTGGACATCAACGCCTCCTACACCATCTACCGCCTGCTCAACGAGCAGAAGGCCAAGGGCGTGGCCGTGATCTATGTGGGCGAGGACCTGGACGTGCTGCTGGAGCTGTGCGACCGCATCCTGGTCCTGTGCGGCGGCAAGGTCAGCGGCGTGGTAGACGGCCGCACGACCACCAAGGAAGAGATCGGTCTTTTGATGACCCAGACAGGGGAGGTGCACGACCATGACTGAGCATAAGCACAGCCAGCGGGAACCGCTGGTCCGCCTGGCCAAGCGAGAGGATCTGAGCCGGGGCAAGGCCTGGGCCATCCGCCTGGGTGCCATCGTGCTGGCCCTGCTGGTGGGCTGCCTCTTCATCCTGGTCCTGGGCCACAACCCCCTGGCCGTCTATAAAGAGATCATCAACGGCTCCCTGGGCGGCCCCTCCGCCCGCCGGGTGACCATCCGCGTGGCCATCCCTCTGCTGGGCGCGGCCCTGGCCATCGCACCGGCCTTCAAGATGAAGTTCTGGAACATCGGTGCCGAAGGCCAGATCATGGCCGGTGCCATCGGTGCCACCTACTTCGCCCTCTTCTGGGGCGAGAACCTGCCCGCCCCCGTGCTGCTGTGCCTCATGGCCATCGCCAGTATCGTGGTAGGCGGCCTGTGGGGCCTGCTCCCGGCCTTCTTCAAGGCCCGCTGGGGCACCAACGAGACCCTGTTCACCCTGATGCTCAACTACATCGCCCTGGGCATCGAGAGCTACCTGCAGAACGGCCCCTGGAAGGACCCCTCCGGCACGGGCTTCCCCATCATCGCCATGTTCGAGCAGAACGCCCGTCTACCCAAGCTCTTCGGGGTCCACATCGGCTGGATCATCGTCCTGCTGCTCACCGTGGGTATGTTCATCTACATGAAGTACAGCAAGCACGGCTATGAGATCTCCGTGGTGGGCGAGAGCGAGAGCACCGCCCGCTACGCCGGTATGAACGTGAAGAAGATCATCATGCGCACCATGTTCCTCTCCGGCGCCATCGCCGGTCTCATGGGCTTCCTGGTGGTCTCCGGCGCAGACTACACCCTGAACACCGGCACCTCCGGCGGCGTGGGCTTCACCGCCATCATCGTGGCCTGGCTGGCCCACCTGAACCCCTTCGCCATGGTGCTCATCGCCGGGCTGCTGGCCATCCTCACCAAGGGCTCCAACGCCATCCAGACCACCTTCAAGATCCCGGCCTCGGCAGCAGATGTCCTCTCTGCCATCATCCTCTTCTTCATGCTGGGCTGTGAATTCTTTATCAACTATCGGCTGATCTTCCGCGGCAGCAAGTCCGCCGCCAAGCAGGTCTCCAACGAGACTACCGCAGACCAGAAGAAAGGAGCGGACGGCCATGAATAACCTCATCAACTTCCTCACCGCCGGGATCCTGGCGGCGGCCCCCCTCCTGTTCGGCCTGCTGGGCGAGCTGGTCACCGAAAAATCCGGCAACCTGAACCTGGGCGTGGAGGGCATGATGTTCATGGGCGGCATCGCCGGCATCATGGGCCCCTACTACTACGAAAAGGCCGGCGGCACCAACCCCTATGTGGCCCTGGTCATCGCTCTGGTGTGCGCGCTGCTGTGCGCCGGTCTGGGTGCCTTCATCTTCTCGGTGCTGACCATCACCCTCCGGGCCAACCAGAACGTCACGGGTCTTGCCCTGACCATGTTCGGCACCGGCGTGGGCAACTACTTCGGCGAGGCCATCGGCCACGCCGACCCCTCCGGCTTCCTGTCCGTGAGCGTGGCCGTGAAGGGGCTGTTCAACAACCCTATCTTCCCGGACCCCCTGGTCAACCTGCCCATTGTGGGCAAGCTCCTCTTCTCCCACAACTTCATGGTGTACCTGGCGGTCATCCTGGCGGTGGCCCTGGCCTACTTCCTGAATCGGACCCGCGTCGGTCTGAGCCTGCGGGCTGTGGGCGAGAGCCCCGCCACCGCTGATGCCACGGGCATCAACGTCACCAAGTACAAGTATCTGGCCACCTGCATCGGCGGCGGTATCTCGGGCCTGGGCG
>CAYNZG010000078.1:0-6752 GCA_964401525.1 uncultured Ruminiclostridium sp. | reverse complement strand
CCTCTACCGGGAGCTCCTGAACCAGGGTATCTTTCGGCGGTTCCTCTGGATCAGCCTGGACCGGGGGCGGCGGGTCTACCAGGTGGAGGGGTGGCCATGACGACCCTCTGGCTGGGCAAGGTGCTGCTGCTCACCGGGTCGTCGGCCCTGGGCTATCTCCGGGGGCGGGAGCTGAAGGACCGGGCAGTCTGTTTGGCGGATCTCCGGCGGGCCATCGGGGCCTTGTCCCGGGAGCTGACCTTCTCCCTCCGGCCTTTGCCGGAGCTGGCGGCGGTGGTCCAGGGGACCGGCCCGGCGGGAGTGCTCTTTGGCCTGTGCCGCCGGGAATTCGTCCAGTCCGGCGGTGAGAGCTGGGCGGACTGCTGGCAGAAGGCCCTGACTCTGGCCCCCCTTCCTCTGAAGGCCGCGGATGTGCAGATCCTCCGGGAGTTTGGGGAGGTGATGGGCCGCTATGACGGGGAGAGCCAGCAGCGGTCCATGGAAGGGCTGCTGGACCGGCTGGAGGAGGCGCTGGCCGAGGCCCGGACGGAGGCCCAGCGGCTGTTCCGGGTCTATCTGGTCCTGGGGGTGACGGCAGGGCTGTTCGCCTGCATTCTCCTGTAAAGGATGGTCTACCGGGCGGCGGGACGGCATACAGTGTGAGGAACGAAAGACAGGAGGACGAGCTGTTCTCCTGCGGGAGGAGACGGCGGAAATGGATGTGGAACTGATTTTCAAGATCGCAGCCATCGGCATCCTGGTGTCTGTGCTGAACCAGGTGCTCACCCGGTCGGGGCGGGAGGAGCAGGCCACCATGACCACCCTGGCCGGGTTGGTGGTGGTGCTCATGATGGTGGTCCGGCAGATCAGCGAGCTGTTCGACCTGGTCAAGGTCCTCTTCGGGTTGTGATGGGCCATGGATATGACTTCGTTGGCCGCCCTTGGGGTGACGGCGGCCCTTTGCGCGGTGGTGGTGCGGCAGAAGACCCCCGAGGTGGCGGTGCTGCTGGGTCTGACCGCCTGCGCCCTGCTCCTATGGGAGCTTTTGCCCCTGTTAGAGACCATCCGGGCGGTCTTGGAGGAGTTGGCCGACTTGGCCGACCTGTCCCCGGAACTGCTCCGCCCGGTGGTCCAGACGGTGGGGCTGGCCATCGTGACCCGGTTGTCCGCGTCCCTCTGCCGGGACGCGGGAGAGGGCGGCATCGCCGCCTTCCTGGAGCTGGCCGGAGGGACCGGGGCGGTGCTGGTGGCTCTGCCTCTGCTGCGGATGGTCCTGCGCCTGGTCCAGCAGCTCTTGTGAGCCGGGTCCTGTGCCTGCTGTGTATGTGTCTGTTTCTGGCTGCCCCCGGGGCCTTTGCCCTGGAGCAGCAGGAGCTCTTGGACAGGCAGGCTCAGGCCTACGGCCTGGAGGAGCTGGAGCGGGCCGGGGAGGACTATTTGGGCGAGACGGACCTGACCCGTGGCCTGGATGTGTCCGCCGTGCTCTCCGGTCTCTTTGACAAAGGGCGGGAGGCCCTGCGGGAGGTGGGGAAGGAGGCCATGGGGAGCTGCCTTCTGCTGCTGGCCGTGACCCTCTTTTTCGGGCTGGCCGAGGCGCTGGGTCAGGGGACCGGGGGAGACCCCATGAAGATCGCCACCCTGGCGGCAGCTTTGGCCATCGCGGCCATCGCCGTGGGGGATGTGAACGCGCTGCTGACCATGGGGGAGGAGACCATCCAGACCATGCAGGGGCTGGGGGATCTTCTGCTCCCGGCGGTGTCCATGGCCACGGCGGCCAGCGGTGCTCCGGCTGCTGCGGCGGTGAAGTACAGCGCGACCATCCTCTTTTCCGATTTCCTCATGCGGCTCATCCATCGGCTGCTCATCCCCCTGTGCTATGCCTATGTGGCGGTGAATGTGGCCTGGGCAGCCCTGGGCAACGACGGGCTGAAACGGATCGGGGGCCTCCTCAAGTGGCTCATCACCACCCTGCTGTCCGTGGTCCTGCTGATCTTTGTCGGGTATCTGAACCTGTCGGGGGTGATCGCGGGGAGCACCGACGCGGCCACCGTCAAGGCGGCCAAGTTCACCCTCTCCAACCTGGTGCCTGTGGTGGGGGGCGTCATCTCGGACACGGCGGAGACCCTGCTGGCAGGGGCCTCGGTCCTGCGGAACACCGCCGGGGTCTTCGGGATGCTGGCGGTGCTGGGCATCTGCCTATTGCCCTTCCTCCATCTGGGCGTTCATTATTTAATGTATAAGCTGACGGCGGTCCTGGCGGCGGCTCTGGCCGGGGAGGGAAGGATCACCGGGCTCATCGAGAACCTGGGCGGGGCCTTCGGGCTGATCCTGGCCATGACCGGCTCCTGCGGGGTCCTGCTCATCGTGTCCATGACCTCGGCGGTGTCGGCAGTGGCGGGATAGGAGGGAGAGACCATGGAACTGATCTGCACCTGGATCATCCGCGTGACCGTTTGTGCCATGGTGCTGGCCGCGGCGGAGGCCCTGATGCCCGACGGCGCGGTCCGACGGGTGGGGAAATTCACCGGCGGTCTGCTTCTGGCTATCGTTCTGCTCCAGCCGCTGCTGACCCTGGACCGGTGGGACCTTTTGGACCTGGCCGACAGCGTGCAGACCGGGGCCCTCTCTCAGGAGGACCTGCAGGCCCGGGCCGCCGAGCCCATGAAAGCCGGCATAGAGGCGGAACTGGGCGCATACATTGAGGAGAAAGGGACGGCCCTGGGCCTGACCTGCACGGCCCAGGTGGAATGCGTCACCGGGGAGGACGGGGTCCCCGTGCCCAGCCGGGTGATCGTGTCCGGCCCGCTGACCCAGGAGCAGCAGGCGGAGTTAGCCCAGGTCATCACCCGGGACCTGGGTCTGGAGCGGGAAGCGCAGATCTACCGAAAGGAAGGAATGTCATGAAGGGGAGAGAGGCCTTGGGCAAGCTGCTAGCGCAGCTTCCGGGCGGAAAATACCGGGCGGCGTTGCTGGTGGTCCTGGCGGGGCTGGTCCTGCTGGCCCTGCCCTGGGACAGCGGAGCAGAGGAACCAGTCGCCGAGGCACAAGTGCCCACCGGCGGCTTTGACCTGGCGGCGCTGGAGACCAGGCTGGAAAACGCCCTGTCCCGCATCGATGGGGCCGGGGCCGTCACCGTGGTCCTGACGGTGCAGAATGGCCCCCGGCAGGTGCTGGCCCAGAATGTGGACCGGGGGACCGGGGAGGAGAACACCGAGACGGTGGTCCTCTCCCGGGGGAGCAGCACCCAGGACACTGTGACGGTCCAGGAGCTCTACCCCAGCTACCAGGGGGCGCTGCTCATCTGCCCGGGGGGAGACGACCCCCAGGTATGCCTGAAGCTCACCGAGGCCACGTCGGCGCTGACCGGCCTGGGAGCCGATAAAATCTCCATCAGTAAAGGAAAGTGAGGAATCTACCATGAAACTCTGGAAACGCAATGCTATCGCCGCAGTCATCGTGCTCTTTGTCTGCGGGGCGGTCTATCTGAACTGGAGCTACTCCCAGGACACCACTGCCGGGAAGGCGTTAGGGGAGGCGGCCCTGGTGGGCAGCCAGTCCGACCCGCTGCTGGCCAAGGAGGACGCAGAGCAGAAGGAGGGCCAGGAGAAGACGGAGCAGGACGTAGCAGACGGCGATGCCGCCGCATCCGGCAGCTATTTTGCCACCGCCCGCCTGAACCGCCAGCAGGCCCGGGACAACGCTCTGTCCCTGCTCCAGGAGGCTGCGACGGATGACAAGGCCGGGCAGACGGCCATCGACGAGGCCAACACCGCCATCCAGACCATGGCGGACTACACCGTCACGGAAGCCCAGATCGAGAACCTGGTCACTGCCAAGGGCTATGCGGACTGCGTGGCCTTCCTGGGGGAGAACAGCATCAGCGTGGTGGTGTCCGCCCTGGAAAACGGCATGACCGACACCGACGCGGCCCGCATCGGGGAGATCGTCATGGAGCAGACGGGGTTAAAGGCCGACCAGATCAAGATCATCGAGGCAGAGTGAAGGGAAGGACCCTCCCTTGCGGACCGACCGGTCTGTGGGGGAGGGATTTCTTTTTCTCTGCACCTGTAGTATACTATTATATAATGTGCAGCAGATACAGGAGGCGATGGTATGGACCGAGCATTTTCCCTTTCCCCGGCGGCGGAAGAAGCCCTAGACCGACTCCACGGGGCGGGATATGAAGCCTGGGTGGTGGGCGGCTGTGTCCGGGATTTTTTGTTGGGGCAGCCCCCTAAGGATTTTGACGTGACCACCTCGGCTCTGCCGGAGGAGACCAAGGCGGTCTTTGCCGACTGCCGGGTCATCGAGACCGGCATCCGCCACGGGACGGTGACGGTCTTATTGGAAGGGGAGCCGTTAGAGATCACCACCTATCGGGTGGACGGCGGATATTCCGATGCCCGCCACCCGGACGGGGTGTCCTTCACCCGCTCCCTGCGGGAGGATGCCGCCCGGCGGGACTTCACCATGAACGCCATGGCCTATGCACCCGGCCTGGGGCTGCGAGATTTCTTCGGCGGCCGGGTAGATGTACAAAATGCCCAAATTCGAGCCGTGGGAAACCCGGAGATTCGCTTCCAGGAGGACGCGTTGCGGATCCTCCGGGGCCTTCGTTTCTCCTCTGAGCTGGGATTTTCCCTGGAATTGGCAACAGAACAGGCGGCTCGGCGGGAAGCAGGGCGAATTTCCGGTCTTTCTGCCGAACGCATCGCCGCCGAACTGGACAAGCTTCTGCGGGGCAAGGATGCCGGGTGCGTCCTGCACGCTTACCCCGACATCTTGGGGAATGCGATCCCGGAGCTTCTTCCTATGGTGGGCTTTGACCAGCGCAATCACCACCACTGCTATGACCTGCTCCTGCACACGGCGGCGGCGGTAGACCATGTGCCGCCCCAGTCGGCCCTGCGGTGGGCGGCTCTCCTCCACGATGTGGGCAAGCCCCGGTGCTTCGCCTTGGGAGAGGACGGCGAGGGCCATTTTTACGGCCATGCGAAGGAGAGCACCGCCATGACGGGGGAGATCCTCCAGCGGCTCCGCCTGCCCAAAAATCTGCGGGAAACCGTGGAAACTTTAGTACGGTACCATGATTCTGTCATAGAAGAGGACCCAAGATCGGTCCGTCGGTGGCTGAATCGGCTGGGTGAGGAGACATTTTTCGCATTATTGGATCTGCAGCGGGGAGACACCGCTGCCCTGGCTCCAGCCTATCGGGCGCGGCAGGCCCATTTTGACCGTCTGGAGGCCATGGCCCGGTCGATCCTGGACGAGGCCCCGTGTCTCCAACTGAGAGACCTGGTGGTGAATGGCCATGACCTCATGGCAGAGGGTCTGCGGGGCAAGGAGATCGGTCAGACCAGAACATTCCTCCTGGACCAGGTCCTGGAAGGGGCGGTCCCCAACGAAAAAGAGCCGATGATGCAATTGGTTCGTCGATATATTGCAGAAAATTTCGCAAAATAAATCGCTAAAGTGAGTGGTGGAACGGTAAAAACGGCGGAGGATGCCCCTAAAAAGTGAGCAATTTGCCAAAAAAACAAATTTTCGCTTTATTTTTTCTATACAGTGTGATATAATAACACCACTCAAAACATCCTGCTCTTCGTCAAAAGGACGAAAGTGAGGACTCGGAGTGAGGCTCAAGCTCAAGAAAACAAAGGAGGGATGCCGTGACCCCGAACGGGTGCCCTTGATTCGAAATACGGAAAGACATCACAGAGCGATTTTCCGGCAATGAAGGAAGACGTTGCGAAGGGAAAGCGTTCTGTTCCCCTGTGCTTTGGCCGTCGGTGAAGTGAGCCGCCCGTCGTTCAAAGACTGCGTGTTGAGTAATAATCCAAGTAAAAGTAAGTTGAAAAGAGGTAAAAACTTATGAGTAATCAGGGAGAGAAAAAGGGCGTAGGCGCTCTTGACTTTTTCTGCATCGGCTTTGGCGCTATCGTCGGCGTCGGCTGGGCCGTTGCTATCAACAACTGGATGGCCAACTCCGGCGGTCCTATCCCCGCAGCCCTTGGCTATCTGATGTGCCTGCTGATCATGGTCCCCTTCGGCCTGGTCTACGCAGAGCTGGTCCCCATGCTGCCCGTCGCTGGCGGCGGCGCAGCCTTCGCTTATGCAGCCTTCGGTGAAAAGGTCGCCTTTATCTCCGGTTGGGCCGCATTCGGCGCTTTCGTCTTCATCATCCCCTGGGAAGCAATCCAGGTCACTGACGTTCTGGGTTACCTGTTCCCCGCTCTGAAGTCCGGTAAGCCCCTGTACACCATCCTGGGCGCTGACGTCTATCTGATCACCGTTATCATCGGCGCTATCTTCTCCATCCTGCTGTTCATGCTGAACAGAAAGGGCCTGTCCTCCGCAGCTGTGCTGCAGAAGTTCCTGTGCGTGTTCCTGGTCGGCTCCGCTGTCATCGGCGCTATCGCCGGTCTGGTGGGCGGCGACATCCAGAACGTGTACCCCCTCTACGAGAACGTGAAGCAGTCCAACCACAACAGCCTCTTCGGCGGCGCCTTCTCCATCATCGTTACCGCAGCCTTCTTCCTGGCAGGCTTTGAGACCATTCCTCAGGGCATCGAGGAAGCTGGCGGCGACGTGAAGAAGGTCGGTTCCACCGTCGTTCTGTCCGTCGGCCTGGCCTGCGTGTTCTACGCTATCCTGCTGTTCTGCTTCGGCTATGCTTATCCCTGGCAGGAGTTCATCACCATGGAGAACCCCGCTGCTTCCAACATGTTCAAGTATCTGTACGGCGGCGGCGCAGGTGCTGCTCTGTACTGGCT
>CAYNZG010000077.1:0-6802 GCA_964401525.1 uncultured Ruminiclostridium sp. | reverse complement strand
ACCGGGGTCCAGGGGCGAAGCCCCGGCGCTCTTTTCCCCATTTTCTCCGGAGAAAATGGGGCCTGTACAGAGCCATCATTTCCACAAAAAACAGCGTGCTGCATCGCAAGAAGCAGCACGCTGTTTTTTGTCATTTTACCGGGGTCATGGTCTTGCTCTTGCCGGACAGCAGGAACCAGAACAGCAGCATCCCCACCGCGCCTGCGGCGCTGGCGAAGACCAGCAGGATGGTGGCGCCGCCCCAGTCCAGCAGCATCCCGCCGAAGAAGCTGGAGAGCACGTTGCCCAGGGTCATGGCCATGGCGAACCAAGCCTGCCCCTGGACCCGCTGGTCCTCCCGCACGGTCTCGTTGACGAAGTAGATAGAGGCCAGGGTCAGCACGGCGTAGCCGGGCATCTCGAAGATCTGGCTCAGGTAGATCCCCAGGACGTTGGGGGACAGCAGCGTCCCGAAGGCATGGAGGAAGAAGCCGATGCCGGACAGGCGCAGCCACAGGCGGCTGTTGGCTTTTTTCAGCATCCAGGTGAAGAGGAACATCACCGGCAACTCCACCAGGGCCTGGATGAGGATCATGGTGCCCATCTGGCCGCTGTCGCCCCCCAGAGGGGTGATGATCTGGATGGCGAAGGTGTTCAGGACGTTGTGGCTGATGAGCAAACAGACCACGCCCACCAGCACCCAGACCATCCCGCGGTACTGCAGCAGGAAGGGACGGCTGCCTGTGGCCCCGGCCGATGGATCCTCTGCCGGGACAGGCCGGGGGGCTTCCTCCACCGCCCGCCAACGGAAGGTGAGGACGGAGAGGAAGAAGAGCAGGTTCAGCACCGTCATGGCCACCGGGAGGGACTGCTCCCCGCACCACAGGACCAACTGGCCGCACAGGGCGGAGAAGACCCCGAAGGAGATGGAGCCGCCCGCCCGGGCCGTCCCGAAGTCCATGGTCAGGCCGTGGTTCAGGCAAGCCATCCCCAGGGCCGAGCACAGGGGCAGGACCAGCTGGATGAGGATCAGCAGTAGGCTGTACAGCAGGGTCTGAGGCAGGTGACCGGGCAGCAGCAGGAGCAGCAGCCCCGCCGGGAGCTGGAGCAGGATCAGCAGGGCGGTGAACTGCCGCAGGGGCATCCGCCGTAAGTGGTCCGCCACCCGGGAGACCAGGGGCTGGAGCAGGGCGGAGAGCACGCTGGAGAGACTGATGATCACGCCGATCTGGGTGTTGCTGAACCCGCGGAAGAGCAGGTACACGCTGGCGTAGGTGTTGATGACGGCGTAGCAGGCCCAGTAGCTCCCCTGGATGAGGGAGTAGCGGCTGGTGGGACCAGTGAGCTTGGCGATGGGGTTCATGGGCGTGGCTCCTTTTTAAAAAGATGGGGAACGCGCGGTCAGGAGCTGTGCTCTAAGGCGAGCTTGCTCCATTTTTTTCGGTAGTAGAGGATGAGGACGGCGGCGGTGATGGCCCAGGAGACGGGGTAGCACACGGAGATGCCCAGCAGGGTCTTCCACAGGGGGATCACCAGGAAGACCCACAGGATGCGCACGCCGCAGACCCCGCCTACGCTGATGACCATGGGGACCAGCGCGTCGCCCGCCCCCCGAAGGGCGTTGGCGATGACCTCGATGAAGGTCCACAGGAAGTAGAAGGGGACGAAGTAATAGGTCACCAGCACGGCGTAGTGGATGACCTGCTGGTTGTCGGTGAAGATGCGGAAGACATAGGGGGCCAGCAGGAACAGGGCCAGGCTCAGCACCACCGTCATGCCCAGGGCGATCTTCAGGCAGACCTTTACGCTTTGGTCCATCCGGTCATATTTTCCGGCCCCGTAGTTTTGGCCCACGAAGGCCATGATGGCCACGCCGAAGGAGACCATCAGGGACCAGTAGACCCCGTCCACCTTGGAGGTG
Organism: uncultured Ruminiclostridium sp.; assembly: GCA_964401525.1. Taxonomy (GTDB): domain Bacteria; phylum Bacillota; class Clostridia; order Oscillospirales; family Oscillospiraceae; genus Evtepia. The sequence goes on along the minus strand of CAYNZG010000077.1, from coordinate 4,902 downwards.
GTGGACCAGGCGGCCACCACGTCGGTGCCTAAGTCGTTGATGGGGACCTGGATGAGCAGGTTGGATAGGGAGTACATGGAGGCCTCCACGGCGGCGGGCACGCCGATGCCCAGGATGTGCAGGAGGGTCCCCTTGTGCAGACGGACCTGGCGGGGGATCAGCCGGAAATCCTCCCGGGTGCGGATGAGCTGGCCCAGGATGAGGGCGGCGCTGACCAGGTTGGCCAGGACGGTGGCCACGGCGGCTCCGGCCACCCCCATGTGCAGCCCGGCCACGAAGAGCAGGTCCAGCAGGATGTTCAGCAGGCAGCAGACCACCAGATAGTACAGGGGGCGGCGGGAGTCCCCCACGGCCCGAAGGATGCCGGAGCCCATGTTGAACAGGAGCATGGGGATGGTCCCCAGGAAGTACAGCCGCAGATAGACGGTGGCATCGGCCATGATGCCCGCCGGGTTCTTGGTCCAGCGGAGGGCATCGGGGGCCAGCCAGATGCAGACCACGGTGATGCAGGCCCCGGCCAGAAGGCTGAAGGCGATGGCCGTGTGGACGGCCCGGTGGAGCTTCTCCCGGTCGTCGGCCCCGAAGCCGTGGGAGATGACCACTGTGGCCCCGGAGGAGAGGCCGGTGAACAGGCCCACCACGAACTGGATGATGACCGCGGCGGAGCCGCCCACGGCGGCCAGGGCATCGGAGCCCACGAACTGGCCCACGATGATAGCGTCCACGGTATTATAAAACTGCTGGAACAGGGTCCCGGCGGCGATGGGCAGCAGGAACCGCAGAAGCTGCTTCCAGATGACGCCCTGGGTCAGGTCCAGGGACTTTTCCTTGGTCAGGGCCATGGAGGGCCTCCTTTCGGCAAAGGATGGAAAAAACGGCGAAAAAGCGCACATTTCGATGGTTGCGAAGAAGGGGGATACGCTGTATACTATAGGAAAAAGCTGCAAAAAAAGCAAGTGCTCTGCCAGAGAAAGGCGAGGCACAAACACGGGAGGTTCTTATGCACATTCCCCTTTGCCGGACCCAGGAATTGGACATCCTGACCTTTGAGCAGGCACTGGTCCCCACCCAGTCCGATTACGACCGGGACCGCTGGCTCTACATCCCCGACCATTACGCGGAATATCGATATCTTCTGGGCACCCGGGGGAAGGACCCTCTCATCTGTATCGGCATCAATCCCTCCACCGCCGCCCCTGGGGACCTGGACAACACCTTGAAGTCTGTGGAGCGCATCGCCTTGGGGAACGGGTTCGACAGCTTCCTCATGTTCAACGTCTATGCCCAGCGGGCCACCCGGCCGGAGGACATGGACAAGACCTGCAACGCAGCCCTCCACCGGGAGAACATGGCGGCTTTCCGCTATGTGCTGGAGCAGGTGGGGGAGGGCTACCGCCCCGCCATCTGGGCCGCCTGGGGGACCATCATCGAGAAGCGTCCCTACTTAAAGGACTGCGTCCGGGACATGGCTGCCATTGGGGAGGAATACAATGCCCGGTGGCTGTGTGCCGGAAAGCGCACCAAGAAGGGCCATCCCCACCATCCCCTCTACCTGCGGAAGGACGAACCCGTCCGCCCCTTCCCGGTGCTGGAATATCTGGACAGCATCTGAGAGATTCGAACAGTCTCGTCCCCTGGCAGGTTTCCTCTTGCGTCCCCGCGCGCCCAGCCGGTGGGCGTGCGGGAATGTGAGAGGGCTTCGCGGTCCCAAAGCCTTCCCTGTGTAAGGGGAGGTGGCTCGCCAAAGGCGAGACGGAGGGGGTGAAAGCGTTGCAGGTCTGTCTGCTCCCTCAGTTTTACAGGAACATTTTTCGATATTAAATCACGCATTACGCTATATTATAGAAGGAGGTCGTCATTGTGAGCAACATTTGGCACGACATCAACCCCAAGCGCATCACCCCTGAGGACTTTATCGCCGTGGTGGAGATCCCCAAGGGCAGCAAGAAGAAGTACGAGCTGGACAAGGAGACCGGTCTCATCATCCTGGACCGGGTCCTCTTCACCTCCACCCACTATCCCGCCAACTACGGCTTCATCCCCCGGACCTACGGCGACGACGGGGACCCCCTGGACGTGCTGGTGCTGTGCTCGGAGTCCATCGACCCCATGACCCTGGTTCGCTGCTACCCCATCGGCTACATCAGCATGCTGGACGGCGGCAAGAACGACGAGAAGATCATCGCCATCCCCTTTGCCGACCCCACCTACAACGGGTATAAGGATATCTATGACCTGCCCGCCCACATCTTTGACGAGATGGCCCACTTCTTCTCGGTCTATAAGAACCTGGAGGGGAGAGAGGCCGTAGCTGGCGATGTGAACGATCGCAACGCCGCCGTAGAGATCATCAAGAAGTCCATCGACCACTATATCGAGAGCTTTTGCAAATAAAGCCTGACAGACCTTACCCCCGGGCGGTGTATCCGTCCGGGGGCTTTGTGCCGACGGGGGACCCCGTCGAACCTTGACTTTTCGGAGCCGGACGAGCATACTGGTTTCAAAACCCACAGGAGGGACCCCATGAATCGACCCCTTACCATCCATCGCCATGCCCGCCCCCAGGTGCTGCTCCTGGGCAACGGCATGAACCGCGTTTACGGCGGCGCCTCCTGGGCGGGGCTGCTGCAAAAGATCAACCGGACGGACTTCACCACGGAGCAGGTCAAGTCCATCCCCTTTCCCATGCAGGCGGTCCTGCTCAGCGAGGACCACGTGGACGACTCCCTGAAGGAGCTCCGCCAGGAGCTGACCCAGTGCGAGGTCCACCCCTGGCTGGACGAGCAGCTCAAGTCGCTGCTGTCCCTGCCCTTTGACTGCATCCTGACCCCCAACTTCACCTACGAGGTGGAGCACGCCGCTGACCCGGCCTTCGCCGTCCAGAAGACCTGGTTCCGCAAGCACCAGCGGCACACCCCCGCCGTCCAGCGGGCCGAGCGGCGGTTCATGCTCCACACCTATTACGACCTGCCTACTCAGCGGGGGTCGGTGCCCCTGTTCCACATCCACGGGGAGGCACGCAAGCCGGACACGGTCATCCTGGGCCACTACTACTACGGGAACCTGCTCTTCTGCTACGATGACTACCTGAGCCGCCGGGTCCCCCAGCGCCGCTACCCCCTCTCCGAGGGGGCGGAGGGCCTGCCGGTGATGAGCTGGCTGGACTACTTCATCCTGGGGGACGTCTACAGCCTGGGCTTCGGCTTCGACACGGCGGAGATGGACCTGTGGTGGCTCCTCTGCCGGAAGAAGCGGGAGATGGCCCCCCACGGGAAACTCTACTTCCTGGAGCCGGACCGCCGGTCGGCGGTGACGAAGATCGCCCTGCTCCGGGCCTATGAGGCCGAGCACCTGCACCTGGGCGTGTCCGAGCCGGGCCCCGCCGACTACCCGGCCTTTTACGAGAAAGCCGTGCAGACCATCGGGGAGATGGTCCGGGCGCGGACCTAAACCACCGCGAGATATGAGAGAAAGGAAGTCCTGTACATGAAACGGATCCATTACGGCTGGGCGGTCTGCCTGGTGTGCACCTTGCTGCTCTTCATCACCATGGGCACGGTGTCCAATGGATTTTCAGTCTACCTGCCCTATATCCTGGCCGAGCACGGCTTCACCAACGCCCAGACCTCGTCTCTGGTAACGCTGCGGTGCCTGGTGGCCTTCTTCGGGATGCTGGGCATCGGCTTCTACTATAAAAAGGTCTCGATCCGGATGGGCACGGCCATCGCCGCCGCCTGCGCCGGGATCGCCTTCGCCCTGTACAGCGTGGCCGAGACCTATCCGGTCTACTGCCTGGGGGCGGCCATCTCCGGCCTGAGCTACGGCCTGGGGTCCATGATCCCGGTGTCCATCCTCATGAACCGCTGGTTCGCCCAGCACAAGGCCCTGGCCCTGAGCATCTGCGCCACGGGCAGCGGCATCGCCACCATCGTTCTGCCCCCGGTGAGCACGGCCCTGGTGGAGGGCCTCTCCCTGAAAAGTGCCTTCCGCATCGAGGCCATCGGCATCTTCCTCTTCACGGCCCTGATCTTCCTGCTGCTGCGGAACGAACCGGCGGAGAAGGGCCTGCAGCCCTGCGGCTGGGAGCAGGCCCACCCGGCGGGGGAGGAGACCGAGGCGGAGAGCCGTTCCTTTTCCCTGACGGCCCGGGGCTGGGTGTTCCTGGGCTGCGTGAGCCTGTTCATGGGGGCCTTGGGCAACCCGGGCTTCACCCACCTGTCGGTGCTGTATACTTCTTCGGGCTTCTCGCCCATGGTGGTGGCGGGCATCATCAGCGCCCTGGGCGTGATGATCACCATCGGCAAGCTGCTCTATGGTGAGTGCACGGACCGGCTGGGCGGCTGCCGCTCCAGCCTGCTCTTTGGCTGCCTGCTGCTGGTGGGGCAGACCCTGTGCTGCCTGTCCTTCCTCCAGAGCATGCCCATCACGGTGGCTACGGCCCTCTTCCTGGGCATCGGCTACCCCATCGCCACCATTGGCCCCTCCGTCTGGGCGGGGGACATGACCTCTGCCGACCAGTACCCCACGGTGGTCCGGCGGCTGCAGGTGACCTATGCCGGGGGAGCCCTGGCCTTCGCCAGCGTGCCGGGCATCCTGGCCGACCACCTGGGCGGGAGCTATATCCCCGGCTATATCATGTTCGCGGTCTTCATGGCCCTGGCCTTGGCGGGCATCGCCCTGGCCTACCGGGAGGACCGCCGCCGCCGGAAGGGCTGGTCTTGACCACGCCGCCGCTGTACCACAGCCCCAAGCCTCCCCTGTGTAAGGGGAGGTGGCTTGGCCGCAGGCCAAGACGGAGGGGTTGAAAGCGTCGCAGGTCCGGTCGATCCCTCAGTCAGTGCTGCGCACTGCCAGCTCAGCTATGCACGCCCCAGTGTGCGCACTGGGGTGCCTTTACACAAG
>CAYNZG010000076.1:0-6871 GCA_964401525.1 uncultured Ruminiclostridium sp. | reverse complement strand
TCCTCCCAGGTGGGCTGCGCCATGGGCTGCGCCTTCTGCGCCTCCACCCTGGGCGGGCGGGTGCGCAACCTGACGGCAGCGGAGCTGCTGGACCAGGTGATCTTCACCCAGAAGGACTCCGGCGCGCCCATTTCCAACATCGTCCTCATGGGCATCGGCGAGCCCCTGGACAACTATGACAACGTAAAGCGGTTTCTGACTCTGGTGAACCACCCGGACGGGATGAACATCGGGATGCGCCACATCTCCCTGTCCACCTGCGGCCTGGTCAAAGGGATCGACCGGTTGGCGGAGGAGGGCTTGCAGCTGACGCTGTCGGTCTCCCTCCACGCTCCCGATGATGAGACCCGCAGCAAGCTGATGCCCGTGAACCGGGCCATCGGCGTGGAGGAGCTTTTTGCCGCCTGTCACCGCTATTTCCGCAAGACAGGCCGGCGGATCTCCTATGAATATGCCCTGATCGACGGGGTCAACGACACCCCCCGCCACGCCGCCCTCCTGGGCGACCGGCTGGAGGGGACCGTGGCCCACGTGAATCTCATCCCCCTGAACCATGTGGAGGAGAGCCCCCTGAAGCCCAGCACGCGGGTGGGGGCCTTCCAGAAGCAGCTGGAGAAGCGGGGGATCACCGCCACCGTCCGGCGGCGGCTGGGCAGCGATATCGACGCATCCTGCGGACAGCTCCGGCGCAAGGCCATGAAGGCCGCCGGGGCCGACCAAGGATGAGCAAAAGGAGTGATCTGTATGCTTTCCCTGTGGGGACTGACGGACAGAGGCTTGGTTCGGCGGGATAATCAGGATGCCTGCGCCTATCTGGTCAAAGAGGATGCCTACGCCTGGGCCGTGGTCTGCGACGGGATGGGCGGCGCGGCAGCCGGGGACCTGGCCAGCACCTTGGCGGTGGACCGATTCCGGAACCATATGGTCTGCCTGGATGAGCCGGAGGAATACCAGGAGGAGGGCGACCTTCTGATCCAGGCGGCAGAGGCGGCCAACCGGGCCGTATATCTGAAGTCCGGAACGGACCGGTCCTACGCCGGTATGGGCACGACCCTGGTGGGTTTTCTCCTGCGGAAGAATGCCCTTTGGGTCGTCAACGTGGGGGACAGCCGGGCCTATCACATCACCGACGGCTCCATAGAGCAGATCACCCGGGACCATTCTGTGGTGGAGGACCTGGTGCGCAAGGGGGACCTGTCCCCGGAGGAAGCCAGGCGGCACCCCCAGAAAAATCTCATCACCCGTGCCCTTGGCACCAACAAACAAGTCAATGTGGACCTGTTCCAGCGGAATGTGCAGGAGGGCGATGCGATCCTGCTCTGTTCGGACGGATTGGTCAATGAGGTCACTGACCAGGAGATCGTCAGCGAGCTCCAGGCCGGCGGAACGCCGGAGGAGATCTGCCGCCGGCTCCTGGACCGGGTGCTGGCGCAAGGCGCGCCGGACAATGTGACCATCGTGCTCTTGCAACTGTGAAAAAGGAGTGTGTTACCATGGATGAATACATCGGTAAAATGCTCGATAACCGGTACGAGATCCTCGACGTCATCGGGGTAGGGGGGATGGCAGTGGTCTACAAGGCCTACTGCCACCGGCTCCATCGCTTCGTGGCAATCAAGATCCTGAAGCGGGATCTGGCTGCCGACGCGGAGTTCCGCCGCCGCTTCCATGAGGAGGCCCAGGCCGTGGCCATGCTCTCCCACGCCAATATCGTTTCCGTTTATGATGTCAGCCGGGGGGATGACCTGGACTATATCGTCATGGAACTCATTGACGGCATCACTCTCAAGCAATATATGCAGAGAAAGAACGGAAGCCTGAATTGGAGAGAGGCCCTCTATTTCACCGCCCAGATCGTCCGCGCCTTGGGGCACGCCCATGGCCGGGGGATCATCCACCGGGATATCAAGCCCCAAAATATCATGGTCCTGCGGGACGGCAGCGTGAAGGTGGCCGACTTCGGCATCGCCCGGATCATGTCTGCCACCCAGGCCACGCTCACCCAGGAGGCCCTGGGTTCGGTCCACTATATCTCCCCGGAACAGGCCCGGGGCAGCCACATCGATGCCCGGGCGGACATCTATTCCGCCGGTGTGGTCCTGTATGAGATGCTCACCGGCCGCCTGCCCTTCGACGGAGACTCCCCCGTATCGGTGGCCATCCAGCACATCAACGCAACGCCGCTCTCCCCCCGGGAGTTGAACCCGGAGATCCCGCTTGGTCTGGAGGAGATCACCATGAAGGCCATGGCGGCCCGGATCGACCAGCGGTATCTGGATGCGGGAGAGATGCTGCGGGATCTGGAGGATTTCCGCAAAAATCCGAAGATCGTGTTCCATTACGACCTGGCCAGCTTCCATGGGAACCAGCCGGTCCCCGAGGAGCCGCCCCAGCCCATGGATGGCGGCACCGGCTCCATGGCCCGCCGCCAGCGCGCTCCGGTGCGTACCCGTCCGGCCCCCCCGCCGCCCCCAAGACGGCAGGAGGACTTAGACGACTACGAGGAGGAGGACCACAAGAGCAAGGTGGTGCCCATCGTCATCGTGGTGTTCCTGGTGGCTGCGGCCCTGGTCCTGTGGCTGACCTTCTTCAGCGGTATCTTCAACAAGACCCCCACCATCGAGGTCCCGGACCTGTCGGGCATGACCCTGACGGAGATCTACGGCGACCCGGAGATCACAGATAAATTCAAAGTGGTCCAGGGAGCGGTGGAATACAGCGACAAGTATGAAAAAGACCAGGTCATGGACCAGAGCCCCAAGGCGGGCAAGGAGGTGGAGGAAGGTGCCACCATCACGGTGACCATCAGCGGCGGCCAGGAGGCTGTGAAGATGATCGACGTGAAGAAAATGACCTACGAGGACGCGGTCAAGGCCCTGCAGGAGATCGGCCTCAAGGTCGATAGCCCGGAATATGAGTTCTCCGACGATGTGGAGGAGAACTGCGTCATCTCCTACAGCCCCTCCAAGGGCAGCGAGCTGTACCCCGGCGACAAGGTCCACCTGGTGGTCAGCAAGGGGCCGGAGAGCAAGCCGGTCATCGTGCCGTCGGTCACAGGCCAGTCCATCGAGAAGGCCCGCCAGATGCTGGAGGACCTGGGCCTGAAGGTGGGCAGCGTGGAGGAGATCGCCAGCGACAAGGAAAAGGGCATCGTGGTCTACCAGAGCATCGCCCCCAACACAGAGGTGGACGAGGGGACCTCCATCACCCTGCACTACAGCAAGGGGCCGGAGTCTCCCGCCGTGGGCTATCAGCCCATCTCGGTGTCCCTGCCGACGGACCGGGAGAGCGTCACGGTGCGCATCACCGTGGGCGGCCACGAAGCCTATAACCAAGTGGTAAACACCGCGGCCGGGACCGTGAACACCACCGTCTCTGGTACCGGGACCCAGGAGGTCTGCGTTTATATCGACGATGAATTGGTGGAAACCAAGTCGGTGCAGTTTTAACTATGAGTGAACAACAAAGAGAAGGGATCATCCTCAAGGCCCTCAGCGGGTTCTACTACGTCCAGTGTGCCGATGGGCAGATCGTCACCTGCCGGGCCAGAGGGAAATTCCGTTACAAAAAGATCACCCCCTTAGTGGGGGACCGGGTGGCCATCACCCCCCAGGGAGACGGCACAGGCTCCCTGGACGAGATCCTGCCTCGCCGGAACTTCTTCCAGCGCCCCGCCGTGGCGAACATAGACCAGATGGTCATCATCGCCTCCGGGGCCATCCCGGTGACCGACCCCTTCCTGGTGGACCGGATCGTGGCTCTGGCGGAGACCAAGGGCTGTGAGCCGATCCTCTGCATCAACAAGTGGGATCTGGTCCCGGCAGAGGAGCTGTTCGAGATCTATCAGGCGGCGGGGTTCCACACCATCCGGGTGAGCGCCGCCACCGGGCAGGGCATCGAGGAGCTTCGGGTCCTGCTGGCGGGGAAGGTCTCGGCCTTCACCGGCAACTCCGGCGTGGGCAAGTCCAGCATCCTGAACGCCCTGGAGCCGGACTTCGGTCTGGCCACCGGGGAGATCAGCGAGAAGCTGGGCCGCGGCCGCCACACCACCCGGCACGTGGAGCTTTTCCCGGTGTCCGGCGGTCTCATCGCCGACACCCCCGGCTTCTCCGCCTTCGACACCGACAAGGGAGAGATCCGGGAGAAGGAACAGCTCCAGCACGCCTTCCGGGAGTTCCGCCCCTATCTGGACCAGTGCCGCTTCGTGGGCTGCTCCCACCGCAAGGAGAAGGGCTGTGCCGTCCTGGAGGCCCTGAAGGAGGGGAAGATCCCCCCCAGCCGCCACCGGAGCTACGTCCGGCTCTATGAGCTGGCCAAGGAGAACAAGCCCTGGGAGACTCCCAAGGGCTGACCCGCGAGACCAATGCAAACCACCCGTCTGCTTTCTGCATAGACTGAGAGCAGACGGGTGGTTTTTTATGCCCGGGAAGGGAGGGACGGTCATGAAGATGGTGGTGCTCCACGCCCCCAAGGCCCTGTCCGGGGTCCTGAAAAAGATCTTTCGCATCTGAGCATAGCCGCCGGAGGGCAGACATAGGATAGGACAGATACTACCTTGCACAAAGGGAAAGGATGAGTCACACTATGGAACTGGAACTCCGGCGAGAAAGCGTGCGGTGCTGGGAGACCGTCTGCCGCACCACGGTGGAACAGGAGGAGACCGCAGAAATGATCGTCCCCGATGCCTGCCCGGACATTTGGCAGGTGCTGGACGGCGAGGGCAAGCTGCTCCTGCAGCGGAAGGAAGCGATGGAGGGGAAGGCGGAGCTGTCCGGCCTGCTGAGGGTGGGCATCCTCTACCAGCCAGAGGGGGAAGGCCCTCTGGAGAGTATGGAGGTGACGCTGCCCCTGGCGGCCTCCCCGGACCTGCCCATGCTCACCCGGCGGTGTATGCTCCGGGTGCGGCCCAGGGTCCTGGCGGTGGATGTCCACCTGCTGAACCCCCGAAAAGTGTTGGTGCGGGCCAACTGGCAGATGGAGGTGGAGGGCTTTGCCCCCCAGACCCTGGCCCTGGCCACACGGGCGGAGGAGGGAGAGGCCTACGCCCTCTGCCAGCGGACCGACCTGTTCCGCAGCCTGCTGACGGTAAACGTCCAGGAAAAGAGCTTTACTTACAGCGATGCCCTTGCGCTTCCGGCAGGCCGCCCGGCCCCGACCCGGCTGCTGGGGACCTGGGCCGATGCTGTGTGCACCGAGGCCCGGGTCATCGGCAGCAAGCTGGTCTTCAAAGGGGAGGCCGCGCTGCGGGTCCTCTGCCGGGGGGAGGACGGCCGGATGTTCGAGGAGACCTTCCGGCTGCCCTACTCCCAACTGATGGACGCGGGGGAGAGCAGCGAGGAGGCCCTCTGTGACCTGCACCTGTTCTTCACCGATGTGAAATGCACCCCGGATCAGGAGGACCCGCGGACCTTTCAGGTGGAGCTGACCCTCCAGGCCCAGGCTGTGCTGCGGAAGCAGACAGAGCTGCCCGTCTTGGCGGACCTGTACAGCACGGACTACGACCTGGACGTGACGGAAAGCGCTTCCACCGCCTGGACCCTCCGGGACCAGGGGGAGGAGCAGGAGACCCTCCGGGCCATCCTGCCCACCCAGGGTCTGCCTGTGGAGATCTTAGAGGTCCAGGCCCGGCTGGGCCGGGCCGGACAGCGACAGGAGGGAGAGGAATGGATTCTCACCCAGGAGGTCCGCCTGATGGTCCTCTACCTGGGGGAGGAGGGACCGGTGCGCCTGGAGCAGACCATGACGGCGGAGCACCGGCTCCCGGGCGAGGGCACCTGCGACTTTACCGCCGCGCTGCTGCGCGCCCCCACGGCCACTCCCGCCGGAGAAGGAGTGGAGGTCCTCTGTCCGCTGACCTTCCGCTGGATGACTCTGGACAGCGCGCCGATCTCCCTGGTGGAGCGGGTGACGTTGGAGGAGAAGCGGACAGATGCCGCCCAGCGGCCCTCGGTCCTTCTGCGGGCGGTCCGTCCGGGCGAGAGCCTGTGGGACGTGGCCAAGGCCTGCCGCGCCGGGGAGCGGGCGATCCTGGAGGCCAGCGGGCTGGTCTCTCCGGATCTCTGCCCGGGGCAGATCCTCATGATCCCGCGCTAAGAAAAAAAGCTGCCGCAGACGCGGCAGCTTTTTTTGTGTCAGGATTTAGTCCATCTCGGTGGTCAGGACCTTTTTCAGCTTGGCAAAGCGGGGGAGGGAGCCTTCCAGAGGACGCTGAGGCTCGCCCTGGATGAGGGGGAGGGCGTAGTCGATGAAGCCCTGCTCCACGCCGTTGCCCTCGGCGTTGATCCAGTCCCGGGGGACCTTGCGCTCGGTGTTGGCGGCCTCGGTCAGGGGGACCAGCTTGGTCTGGCAGTGGTAGCCCTGGTCGTCCCGGACGCAGTCCAGACCCACCATGTGGTCGGTCATGCCGGAGACAGCGGCCTCCACAGCGGCCTTGCCCACCAGGAAAGCCTCGTCCACGTCGGTCTTGGAGGCCAGGTGAGAGCCGCAGCGCTGCAGGAGGGAGAGCTCGATGCCGCGGACCTTGACGCCCATCTTCTCCTTGATGACATCGGCCAGCATGACAGCCAGACCGCCCAGCTGGGCGTGGCCGAAGCCGTCGGTGGCGGAGGTCTTGGCCTCGGAGACGAAGGTGCCGTCGGCGTAGTGGATGCCCTCGGACACAGCCACCAGGCAGGTGCCGTTGGCCTCGTAGACCCGCTTCACATCGGCCAGGAACTGGTCCATGTTGAAGTCCACCTCGGGCAGGTAGACCAGGTCGGGGCCGGAACCGGCCCAGGAGGCCAGACCGGCCGCACCGGCCAGCCAGCCGGCGTGACGGCCCATGATCTCCACCACCACCACGGTGCCGGTGTCATAGACCCGGGCATCCTGG
>CAYNZG010000075.1:0-6914 GCA_964401525.1 uncultured Ruminiclostridium sp. | reverse complement strand
AAGGGCTGGGCCTGGGGCTGGAAAAAGCGGGGCTGGGTGAAGAGCGACAAAAAGCCCGCCCTGAACCCGGACCTCTGGGAGCAGCTCCTGGGGCTGACCCAGGTCCACCAGCTCACCTATCATTGGGTCAAGGGCCACGCGTCCAACCCCTACAACAACCGCTGCGACGAGCTGGCCGTGGCGGAGAGCCGGAAGTTCAAGTGATGAAAAAGCCTCCCGAACGGGAGGCTTTTTTGCGGCCCATTCGCCTTTGTGCAGGGAAGGCTCGAAGGTGGGTGAGGAGCGGGAAGGTCGAGGGCTGCACGAACGCCCTTGGCTCTCTCTTTGGGAGAGCGGTCACCGCAGGTGACTGAGGGGGCCCCGCCGGAGGCGCACTCTGGGCGATCGACCACCCTCGATCTTACGATATCCACTTTTCCACATCTTCCACCGAAAAATCCACATGCAGGGCCGTGGAGATCCCCAACCCCAAGATGCGGGAGAGAAGAGCCACCTGACTGTCGATATTGCGGGGGGTCACGAACCATTCTGCCCCCTCCTGTCGAAAAAGGGAGGGGTCGAAGCCGGGCTGCCCCGCCTCCTCCAGCAGGTCCAGGCAGAGGGTCCCGGCATCCACCACCGTGGGTACGCCCACGGCGATGACCGGGAGGCCCAGGTGCTCCCGGTCCAAGGCCATCCGGGCATTTCCCACCCCGGAGCCGGGGACGATGCCCGTGTCCGCCACCTGGATGGTGCGGCAGACCCGCTCCTGCCGCCGGGCGGCCAGCGCATCCACGGCGATGAGGCACACCGGATGCATCGCCTTCACCAGGGCGGCCAGGATCTCGCCGCTCTCCAGCCCGGTGGTGCCGGTGACCCCGGGGGCCAGCGCGGCCACCGGGCGCAGGGCAGAAAAGGGGGTGGGGAGGGCCTTGGTCAGGTGGCGGGTCACCAGCAGCGCGTCGGCGGTCCGGGGACCGAGGGCATCGGGGGTGACCTGTCGGTTGCCCAGGCCGGTCACCAGGACCGGCCCCTCCGGGGGCAGAGCGGGCAGCGATTCCAGCAGGGCCGCTACTGCCCGGGCCGCTCGGAGGACCTCGTCCCGCTCCCGGGGGAGGGTCGGAAGGGTCAGGGTCAGATAGGTCCCCGGGGGCTTACCCAGCGCCTCGGCCCCCGCCTGGTCCAGGATCTCAACCCGGGTCAGGGGCAGACCGAAGACCGTGTCCTCCCCGGAGCGGACCCCGGGGAGCCGGGTGGCATCCCCGGCCCATTCCCTGGCCTCTAGGGCCAGATCGATCTTTCTGCCGTTGGTCATGGTCTGTTTTCCTCCAGTGTGACCACCAGATATGGTGGAAGTGTTGCATTTCTGCCACTATTTTTAGCGATGCGCAAAAAAATATGCAAAAAAATTAAATTTTTGCGAAAAACGCTTGCAATTCAAGGACTCTTGTGCTAAAATACATTCCTGCACAGAACTTTTGTGACTAAAATTTTACCTAATTCGGAGGAGGTGTTTGGTTTGCCGAATATCAAGTCTGCAAAGAAGCGTGTTCTGGTCAATCAGACAAAGGCTGCCAGAAACAAGGCCGCAAAGTCCGCACTCAAGACTCAGCTGAAGAATTTTGACGCTGCTATCAACGAAGGCAACCGCGTCGAGGCCGATAAGAGATACAAAGAGGCCGTCAAGGCTGTGGATCAGGCTGCTGCCCGTGGTCTGCTGCACAAGAATACCGCAGCAAATCGCAAGAGCAAGATGACCCTGCGTCTGAACAAGATCCCTCAGTAATTTGTAGTGCAAAAAAACCGTCTGACTCGTCAGACGGTTTTTTTCTATCTAAAACTGGAAAAAATTTACGTTCAGACATGATTTCTTCATATCTGTCGGCTACAATACATAGACTATCTTGCTGTGCTGCGCGCACAAAGGAGGACCTATGGAAACGAATCTGCTGATGCGGCCCCAGCGGCGAATGCTCTGGATGCGCCTGGGGATCCGCCTGACCATTTTGGTGGGGGTGCTGCTGGCCCTGGCCCTGCTGGGGCCGCCGGTGCTGGAGCTGTGCATGCCCTTCGTCATCGCCCTGCTCTTTACCATCGCGACGGAGCCGATCCTCCGTTTTCTCAACACCCGGTGGAAAATTCCCCGGGGATTCCTCTCCCTGCTGCTGATCCTTCTGGTGGTGGCGGCCCTGGGGGGGATCTTCACGGCGCTGATCATCAAGGGCTACCACGAGGTGGTGGACCTCTATGAGAGCTGGGACAGCCTCTGGTCCTCCTTCCAGTCGGTCTATTGGCAGTTGGGGCAGATCACGGACCGGTTTTTGACCTACCTGCCGGAGGACGTGCAGGCCCTGTTCCACACCATGTCTGACCGGCTGCTGGACTGGCTGAACGGTCTGGCCTCCGGCCTGCTGCCCAAGACCACCTCGGCGGCCCGGAGCATCTCCTCCTTCGTGCTGGCCTTCCTGTTCTTCCTGATGGCCTGGTACTTTACCGCGGCGGACTACCCCAACCTGCGCAAGACCGTGGCGGACCGGACCCCCGTGACCCTGCGGGAGACCTGGGGCCAACTCCGGCGGGCCTTTTCCGCTGCCTTCGGGGGCTATATCAAGGCCGAGCTGCTGATCTCCTTGGGGGTCATGGTCATCTTAGGGGTGGGCTTTTTCCTCATGAAGCAGCCCTATGCCCTCCTGCTGGCCTTCCTGCTGGGGGTCCTGGATTTTATCCCCATCCTGGGGGCGGGGACGGTGATGGTCCCGTGGCTCATCATCGATGCCATCCTGGGCAACTGGACCCGGGCCCTGTACCTGCTCATCATCTGGGGCGTCATCTGCCTCTTCCGACGCCTGGGCGAGCCCAAGATCGTGGGGGACCAGACGGGGCTGCACCCGCTGCTGTCCCTGCTGGCCATCTATGTGGGCATGCGCCTGGCCGGGGTCCTGGGCATGATCTTCGGCCCGGTGCTGGTCATCATGGTCCGCAACCTGTGGCAGGCCGGGATGTTCCGGGACACCGTGGCGGACATCGGCCTGGCGGTGCGGGATATGCACGCCCTTCTCCACATTCGGCGGGAGCCTGGGGGAAAAAATTAAAATTATTTCACCGGTATGTCATGAATTCTTCATAAATTGGCCGTATACTCTCATCGAAACCAGAGGAACCGCGGCTGTTTGCACAGCCTTGTGGATAGAAATGGCAGGAGGAATACGTTATGGATGACTTCAACAACGAGCGCTTTGGAGAAAACCGGGATCCCTTCGCACCGGGGAGCTATCAGACCGGCCCGGTCTTTCACGGCGGGAACGTCCCCGGAGGGGAGGAGCCGCCCAAGCAGCGGAAACATACCATGCCGAAAAAGCCCCGCAGCGGGGCGATGAAGGTCGCAGCCCTCTGCCTGGTGTGCGCCCTGGTGGGCGCATCCATCCATCCCCTCTATCAGGCGGTGTCCGGCGGCGGGTCCAGCACCCTCTACGTGGGGGACCGGGAACCCACCCAGTTGAACCTCACGGCGGTGAACACCGAGAAGGAGATGACCACCGCTGAGATCTACGCAGCCTATGTGGACTCCACCGTGGGTATCACCGTGGACATCGTGAGCACCAACATCTTCGGCCAGACCGTGACCAGCGCAGCGGCCGGTTCCGGCTTCGTCATCACCGAGGACGGCTACATCCTCACCAACTACCACGTCATTGAAAACGCCAACACCATCACCGTCACCTTCGTGGACGGGGAGAGCTACGCAGCCACCTATGTGGGCGGCGAGGAGGACAACGACATCGCCGTCATCAAGATCGACGCCAAGGACCTGACCCCCGTGGTCATCGGCTCCTCCGACGATATGCTGGTGGGTGAGCAGGTCACCGCCATCGGCAACCCCCTGGGTGAGCTGACCTTCACCGAGACCACCGGCATCATCTCCGCCCTGAACCGGTCCATCACCATGTCCGACGGCCGGAAGATGAACATGATCCAGACCGACTGCGCCATCAACTCCGGCAACTCCGGCGGCCCCCTGTTCAACAGCCACGGCGAGGTCATCGGCATCGTCTCGGCCAAGTATTCCTCCAACAGCAGCTCTGCCTCTGTGGAGGGCCTGGGCTTCGCCATCCCCATGGATGACGTGGCCGACATGGTCAGCGAGTTGGTCACCAACGGCTATGTCACCGGCAAGCCGCTGCTGGGCATCTCCGTGGGCGACGTGGCCGAGTCCGTCCAGAACTACGGCGTGCCTGCCGGGGCAGAGGTCCTGGTGGTCACCCCCGGCCTCTGCGGGGAAAAGGCCGGTCTCCAGACCGGGGACATCATCACCAAGATCGATGACACCGAGGTCACTGGCAAGGACGACCTCATCAGCGCCAAGAACGAGTATCAGGTGGGGGACACCGTGACCCTGACCGTGTACCGCGGCGGCGAGACCCTCACCGTGCAGGTGACCCTGGAGGAGTCCACCCCGGAAAAGGAGAGCCAGCAGGAGAAGGCTCAGCAGGAGTATGAGCAGCAGTATCAGCAGCAACAGCAACAACAGCAGCAGAGCCAGCAGGGCAGCGGCAGTTGGCCCTTCGGGTTCGGCTTCGGCTACTGAGTTTTTATGCGCGGCTTTTGGGGCGGAGGGAGCTTGGCTCCCTCCGCTTTTTTCCGATGAAGGGGACGTGGGCGGTGCCCTTTGGGTGCGGGCCGATGAGGGCATCGGCCCCTACGAAGTTTGAGGGTATCACAGCCCAGAGGCTCCCTTGTGTAAAGGCACCCCAGTGCGCACACTGGGGCGTGCATAGCTGAGCTGGCACGGCGGAGCCGTGACTGAGGGATTGACCGGACCTTCCAGGCTTCGACCCCTCCGCCCCTTCGGGGTACCTCCCCTTACACAGGGGAGGCATGGGATAGGGCCGCCCCCCAACGCAGTCTATGGGGGGCGGCTCTTGTCAGGGGAAGGGATCTATGCTATGCTGAACATACTTTCAGAAAGAAAAGAGGCATTGATATGAAAAAACGGCTCCTTTCCCTTCTTCTTACCCTGGCGATGGCCTGCACCCTGGCGGTGCCTGCTCTGGCCCTGGGCGATGACCAGGAGGCAGCGTATACCGCCAAGATCAAGGCGGAGGCCACCAAGTCCGGCAGCTGCATCCAGTTGGTGGACTTTGACCTGGATGGCAGTCCCGAGCTGGTGCGGGGCCAGCTGCCCGGCACCGGCCTATTCTCCGTCTTTGCCAGCGTCTGGTCCTATGAAAACGGCACCATGGTGCGGAAGACCGCCTCCGAATACGACAAGCTGAGCACCAACGGCTATGTGCTCTATCGGAACGACACCACCGGCGAGACCCGCATCGAGGGCGGTTACAGTCTGTGGGCAGGCAGAGGGCAGTATTCCAGCGTGACGGCCTACTACACCCTGTCCAACGGCACCGTGAAGGTCACCAATGCCTTTGTGGCGGAGACCGTGGGCTACACCAAAAACTACTATGTCGGCGGCACGAAGGTCAGCGAAAGCCAGTATACCAAGGCTTTCAACGCCCGGAACAACGGCTGGACCCGAAGCTATGCCTTCACCTATTCCCAGTGGATGAACAGCGGAAAGCCCTCCAACGCAGCCATCCAGCAGCTCCTGGATGACTACCAGGGGAGCCCTGCGCTGGCTGTCTACAGCACCCATAAGATCACCGTGGACAGCACCCCTGTGAGCCTGACAGCCTACAACATCAACGGAAACAATTACTTTAAGCTCCGGGACCTGGCCGTTCTCCTGAACGGGACCCAGGCCCAGTTCCAGGTGGGCTGGAACGACACCGCCCGCACCATCACCCTGTCCACCGGGGAGGCCTACACCGCCGTAGGCGGAGAGCTGGCCAAGGTCAACGCGGTAAACCAGCTGGGGGTCGCCACCGACGCGGGCCTCTATGTGGACGGCGCGTCCGCCGATCTGGCGGCCTACAACATCAACGGCAACAACTACTTCAAACTCCGGGACCTGGGCAAGGTCTTAGGCTTCAACGTGGGCTGGGACGATGCCAGCCACACTGTGAGCATCCTCACCGACCAGCCCTATTCCGAATAAAGGACCACGGCAAGGCGGGCAGTCCCGGGGGGACGGCTCGCCTTTGTTACAGCAGGGGAACTGATACCATTATCACAAATTCTTTTGTTCTTGACACCCCTGTGTTTTCGGCTATAATTATTCTATTACGGACATCTGTCGTCCTACTACAACCATCATTCGATCGCCGAAGCCATCGGCGAGGGAGGAGATATTCATATGCTTTCCAACACTGAAAAGACCATGGAGAAAGTTGTCGCCCTGTGCAAGGGCCGCGGCTTCGTGTTCCCCGGCAGTGAGATCTACGGCGGCCTGGCCAACACCTGGGACTATGGTCCTCTGGGCGTGGAACTGAAAAACAACGTGAAGAAGGCCTGGTGGAAGAAGTTCGTCCAGGAGAACCCCTACAACGTGGGTCTGGACGCCGCCATTCTGATGAATCCCCAGGTCTGGGTCGCCTCCGGCCACGTGGGCGGCTTCTCCGATCCTCTGATGGACTGCAAGGAGTGCAAGGAGCGCTTCCGCGCCGACAAGGTCATCGAGGACTGGTGCCAGGAGAACAATTTCGAGCTGGGTCACAGCGTCGATGCCATGAGCCAGGCACAGATGAAGGAGTTCATCGAGGAGCATAACATCTGCTGCCCCACCTGTGGCAAGCACAACTGGACCGATATTCGTCAGTTCAACCTGATGTTCAAGACCTTCCAGGGCGTTACCGAGGACGCAAAGAACACCGTCTACCTCCGTCCCGAGACCGCACAGGGCATTTTCGTCAACTTCCAGAACGTACAGCGTACCACCCGGAGAAAGCTGCCCTTCGGTGTCTGCCAGGTAGGTAAGTCCTTCCGTAACGAGATCACCCCCGGCAACTTCACCTTCCGTACCCGTGAGTTTGAGCAGATGG
>CAYNZG010000074.1:0-6919 GCA_964401525.1 uncultured Ruminiclostridium sp. | reverse complement strand
GACAGGCCGCCGATGTAGCGCAGCTCGTTGGTGTAGAGCTCCTTGAGCTTGCCGATGTACTCGGTGGTGGATGCCCGGGCGGCTTCCAGCCGGGCCTGCTCGTCGGCCAGGGCGGTCTGGACCTTTTCGATCTCGGCCTGGATGGCGGCTTCCTCCTTGGCCATTTCGGCCCGGACGGCTTCGCTCTGGCGCTTGACCTCCACCACGGCCTCCTCAATGGCGGCCTGCTTTTTGGCCTCTCCCTCGCGGACCATCTCTTCGGCCATCTTCTGGGCAGAGTGCAGGGCGCGGCGCATGGCATCCTCAGTGGCGCGGTATTCCTCCACCTTGTCCACCAGGACCTTCATTTTGTTTTTCAGGGAAGTATTCTCCTGATATAAAGTGCGGTAGTCTTCGATGAGGCTGTCAAGGAAGGTGTCTACCTGCAGCATGTTATAGCCGCCGAAGGAGGCTTTTGGAAACACATGGGCTTCCGCTTCCTGAGGTGTCAACATACTCGATCACTCCTATCCCAGTTCTATTTCTTTGGTCAGGGCGGGCTCCCGCCCTGGGGCTTGTCGTTCTCAGAAGAAGATCTTGCCGTTTTCCAGCTCGTCCAGCAGGTCGCCTTCGAAGCGGACGTTGAAGGGGGTGACCAGGAAGGTCTGCTTGGCTACCTTCTTGATCTCGCCCTCCTGGGCATATGCCACGCCGGACAGGAAGTCCAGCAGGCGGCGGGCCACGTTCTCCTCGGTGTCCTCCAGGTTGAGGACCACGGTGCGCTTGTCCCGCAGGTGATTGGCGATCTCGGCGGCGTTGTCATAGCGCTTGGGCTTGACCAGGACCACCTGGATCTGGGTGGTGGCGTGGATGTTCACCACTTTGTCGCTGGGGCTCGACTGAGGCTGGCGAGGCGGCGGCGGAGCCTGGTGCTCCCGGCGGCGGGGAGGCTCTTCCCGGGCCGACATGGGCGGCGGGACCTCTTCGTCTTCCTCGTCCTCGTAGGGCTCATCCTCTTCGTCGTATTCATCCTCCATCTCGTCCTCATAGGGATGGGTGAGGCGCTTGATTTCATCTAAGAGTCCCATGGTTTATAACCCCCTAAATTTATGAAAAAATGGCATGGCGGACCAACCTCATCCCTGGGGATGCCATGGCGGACGCGCGCCGAAAAGGGCAGTGCCCACACGAACCATCGTGGACCCGCCCTGGATCGCAAGGGGATAATCTCCGCTCATGCCCATGGAAAGGCAGTTTATATTAGAGTTATTATCCCCTAATTTCTCCTTCATGTCAACATAAAGCTGATAAGTTTCTTGGAAAAAGGCGCGATTTTCTTCGTCGGACGCAGCGGCAGGGGGGATGCACATGAGGCCCCGCAGACGCAGGTGGGGGCACTCCAGGGCGTGGCGGGCCAGGCTCAGGATCTCGTCGATGGCAGCGCCGCCCTTGCTCTCCTCGTCGCCGATGTTCACCTCCAGGAGGATGTCCTGCACCACATCCACCTTGGCGGCCTGCTTTTCCACGGCGTCCATCAGGCGGACGGAGTCGATAGACTCGATCATGTCCACCTTGCCCACCACGAACTTGACCTTGTTGGTCTGCAGGTGGCCGATGAAGTGGACCTTGGC
This sequence comes from uncultured Ruminiclostridium sp., assembly GCA_964401525.1. GTDB lineage: Bacteria > Bacillota > Clostridia > Oscillospirales > Oscillospiraceae > Evtepia. Next base: position 5,309 of record CAYNZG010000074.1, on the reverse strand, counting down.
CCCTTCATAGGCGTTGTCTTCCAGGTGCGCCACCAGCTCCTGGACCCGGTTCTCCCCGCACACGGTGATGCCCGCCCGGATGGCATTGCGGATCGTATCGGAGGTCTGGACCTTCGTGGCGGCCACCAGGGTGATCTCGCCGGGGTCCCGGCCGGCGGCCTGGGCGGCCCGGGCCATGTTCTCCCGCACCGCTGCTACATTGGCAGCAACGGTCTCATAGCTTTTGGTTTCTGGCATAAGTCAATGTACCACCTTTCCATCAAATAGTTCGGCCGCAGCGAGGATGACCTCGTCTCCCGACCGAAGGATCCTTGTATCGGTCTCATCCTTGGGATTTGCCTTCACCAGGTAATAATCTTCGTTTTCCGCCAGGATCTTCACCGGGCGGAAGGCAGCGGTGTAGCCGGAGGCCACATACACGCCGTTTTCTCCGTCGGCCACCCGCAGGGCCTCCTTGGGGATGCGGATGCCTTCCTCGCTCTCCAGGATCAGTCGGCCGCTCTCCTGCCGGAGCTCCTCGGCCTCCTGCTCGTTCTGGGAGGAGTAGAGGACCACCACCACCTGGTCGTCCTGGACCTCGCCCACGCTCTCCACCTCCATGGGGAGGGCCTTGGAGAGGGCGTTGTAGTAGACCTCTACCTCCTGGCCGGGGCTGAGGGTCCGGGCGTATTCCCCGGGAAGCAGCGCCGCGTAGTACCACACGGGGTTGGTCACCAGCTTACCCAGGCTGGACTCGGAGACCTTGGGGGTCAGTTCATCAAGGGCCGCCAGCTCGCTGGGGAGCAGGCTCACCAAGGAATCGGGGGAAAGGAGGGTCTCATACCCATCCAAATACGAGGAGAACATACCCGACTGGGCCGCCGTGATCTCCGTGGCCCCGGTCTGGTAGTTCTGCAGGGATTCATATTTCTCGCGGAGGACAGAGGCCGCCGCCGTCATCTGCTGGGCCGCGTCGCTGGAGACCAAGAACTCCCGCCGCAGCACCAACTTGCGGTAGGTCTCGGTGGTCTCCGAGAGGCTGGCGTAGTCGCCGGAGGAGGAGGCCGTTCTGAGCTTGCTCATGGCGGCCATCATCTGTCCTTCCAGGGCAGAGCCGGAGGGGGACCCGTCATAGGTGGAGTACTGAAGGGCCGTCAGGTCCGACTTGGTCCGCAGCAGCTCTTCCTGGTTCTCCACATAGTCCTCGTTCTCATAGACGATGGCGATGGCCGCCCCACGGGCCACCTTCTCGCCCTCGTTTCGCTTCAGTTGAAGAAGTCCGTTCCCGCCGCCGGGGATAAGCTGCTCCGAACGGACCACCCAGCCCTTGGTGTCCACGCTCTCCTCCATGGTGTCGGAGTAGACGATGACGAAGGAATAGGGGTCCCGCAGGCCGTTCCAGGCGGAGAAGATCAGATAGATCACGATGGCCAGGATGACCACCGGTACGATGATGCTTTGAAATACTGCTCCCTGCTTTTTCATAGGTATGTGCCTTCCTTAGTCGCTCCCTTCCTCCTCCCAGGACAACGGCCGCTCGGGCACGATGGTGGAGATGGCGTGCTTGTACACCATCTGCTGCTTTCCGTCGCTGTAGATGACCACCACGAAGGGGTCGAAGCCACGGATCTCACCGCGGATCTGGAAGCCGTTCATCAAAAAGACGGTGACGCCCATCCGGGTGCGGCGCAGTTTGGAGAGAAGAAGGTCCTGTAAGTTTCGTTTTCTGGTTTGGGTCGCGATGGCAGTCTGCATATAGACACGCTCCTTTATCTTTAGGATGCGTCTATGGTAATCCCTTTTCCCGGAGAAAATCTGTCGAACGCTGGACCACCGCCGAAAAATCCGGGTCTTTGGGCAAATAGATCCAGCAGGCCCCGGGATCCCGGCGGAACCAGGTGAGCTGCCGCTTGGCATACTGCCGGGAGCGGAGCTTGACCTCCTCCGCGGCGGCGGTCAGGTCGCCCCCCTGGGCCACGGCTGCCACCATCTCCTTGTAGCCGATGGCCTGCAGGGCCGTGCAGTCCGGGGGCAGGCCCAGGGCCAGCAGGTCCCGGACCTCCTCCACCAGCCCTTGCTCCATCATCTGATCCACCCGCCGGTCGATGCGGGCATAGAGGTCCTGGCGGTCCTCATAGGTCAGGGTGATGGTGAGGGCCTCATACCGGGGCGGGATGGCCTTGGTGCGGCGGTCATGCTCGCTGATGGTCTCCCCGGTGTCGTACCAGACCTCCAGGGCCCGGATGACGCGCTTTTCATCGTTGGGGTGGATCTTGGCGGCGGCCTCCGGATCGATGCGCTGCAAGTCCTCCCACAGGGCAGGCAGGCCCCCCTGGGCCGCCTGGGCCTGGAGCCGGGCGCGGCTGCCGCTCTCCGGCCGAAAGGCCGAGAAGGTCCGGCCGGAGCAGAGGGCATCGATATACTGGCCGGTGCCGCCCACCACGATGGGGACCTTGCCCCGGGCCAGGATGTCGTCCACGCAGGCAGCGGCCTCCTCCACATAGCGGGCCACGCTGTAGTTCTCCCACGGCTCTGCCACGGCCATCATGTGGTGAGGGATCCCCTGCATCTCCTCCTCGGAGGGACGGGCGGTGCCGATGGCCATGCGGCGGTAGATCTGCATGGAGTCGGCAGAGACCACCTCGCCGCCCAGGGCTTGGGCCAGGGCCACCCCTAACTTGGTCTTGCCGGTGGCCGTGGGCCCGCAGACGATGACGATCTTCGGGGGCATAGGGCAGTCTCCTTTCCTGGTCAATAAAATACGGTCTCGCGCGAGAGCATACTCACGCGCGCTTGAACTGTTTTTCCAGCTGCCCCTTGGTGAGGGTGATGGCCACCGGGCGGCCATGGGGGCAGTATTTCACCTGGCCGGTGACCACAGCCCGGGCCACCACCAGCAGTTCCTCCCGGCTGTTCCTCTGGCCGCCCTTCACCGCGGCCTTGCAGGCCATGGTGTGCAGGACGACATCCCGGGCGGCCTCCGGGTCGGTGGGGTCTCCGGTGAGGAGCTGCCCGGCGATCTCGCCTAAGGTCTGCTCCACCTGGCCCGGCTCTAAGTAGTCCGGGATCTCCCGGACCGCCAGAGCGCCGCCGCCGAAGTCTCCGCAGGAGAAGCCGAACCGCTCCAGCACATCCAGGTGCTCCAGCAGCACAGCGCCCTCCTCCGGGGCGGGGGTGAAGACCACCGGAGCCAGCAGGGTCTGGGCCATGGGCCGGTACCCCGCCGCCTTCATGCGGTCAAAGTGCATCCGCTCATGGGCAGCGTGCTTGTCGATGAGCAGGACCTCCTCGCCCTGCTCCACGATCAGGTAGGTCTGTAAGACCTCCCCAGCCAGCCGCCAGGCGGGCTCTGTCGGGCGCACCGGCCCGGCGGGGGTAGTCATGGGGATCTGCTCCGGCTCCGGCTCCCGCCGGGGTTGGACCGGCTTGGGCGGCGGAGGGACCACAGGCCGGGGCCTTTCCCCGTTGTGCACAGGGTTGTCCACATTTTCCACCTGGTTTTCCACATTTCTGTGGACAAATGTGGATTTCTCGGCGGAAGGTGTGGAGAAACTCGCCCGGGCCATGGGCCGCAGGAGGACGCTCCGCTCCCGGCCCACACTGTCGGCCAGGGGCAGGGTCTTGGGCGGAGGAGGAGGCGGGGGCGGAGTCAGGGTCGACGGCGCAGCAGCCGCCGGGACCAGCTCCCGCCGGGGCGCGGGAGCTGGCTCCAGCGTCATGGCAGGGTGGCGGTCCTCCCCCTCCAGGGCGGAGAGGACGGCGTAGTACACGCCGTCGAAGATCTTGCGTTCATAGAGGAACTTCACCTCGGTCTTGGCCGGGTGGACGTTCACATCCACGGTGCTGGGCTTGACCTCCAGCCGCAGGACGCAGCTGGGGAACTTGCCCACCATCCGCTGGTTCTCGTAGGCCTTTTCCAGGGCGGTCATCAGCAGCCGGGACTTCACCTGGCGGCCGTTGACGAAGAAATGCTGGTTGGCCCGGGTACCCCGGCAGCAGGTCGGCAGGGAGACGAAGCCGCTCACGGTCACGTCGTCCCCCTCCCCCTGGACGGGGGTGAAGCCCAGGGCGATGTCCCGGCCAAAGACCGCGTACAGGGCGGACTTGAGCTTGCCGTCGCCGGGGGTCAGCAGCTCCTGCTTCCCGTCCCGGAGGAACTTCACCGCCACCTCCGGATGGGAGAGGGCCAGCTTCTGGACCAGGGCAAAGACAGCCGCCCCTTCGGCGGCGTCCCGCTTCATGAACTTCAGGCGGGCGGGGGTGTTGTAAAACAGGTCCCGGACCACCAGGGTGGTGCCCAGAGGGCAGCCCGCCTGGTCCTTGGACAGGACCTGTCCCCCCTCCACCACCAGGGAGGCCCCTAAGTCGGCCCCCTGGGTGCGGGTGAACAGGGAGACCCGGGACACCGCAGAGATGGCCGCCAGGGCCTCGCCCCGGAAGCCCAGGGTGCCGATGGCCGCCAGGTCCTCCGGGGCCCGGAGCTTGCTGGTGGCGTGGCGGAGGAAGGCGGTCTCGCACTCCTCCCAGGAGATGCCGCTGCCGTTGTCGGCCACCCGGATGAGGGCCATGCCTCCCCGCTGGATCTCCACGGTGACGGAGGTGGCCCCTGCGTCGATGGCGTTTTCCACCAGCTCCTTCACCACGGAGGCCGGACGCTCCACCACTTCACCGGCGGCGATCAGGTCGGCAACATGGGGATCCAACACTTGAATATTCGGCACAAAGACTCACCTCCTTTGGGTCTTTAGAGTGTTTTTTGCCCGGCGCTCTTTTCCCCTATTTTTTCCGGAGAAAATAGGGAACAGCAAGAACGGCCGCAGTCTCATCATTCTATCCCACAGGTATGGCCAAATCGTGACCAAACCTTACAGTTTTTCTTTCAATTCGTACAGCAGGTTCAGAGCCTGCAGGGGCGTCAGGGTCTCCACGGAGGTGGCCCGGAGGGTCCGCAGGACCTCCTCCTCGCCCAGGGCCTCCAGGGAGACCTGGTCCTGGTCCCGCTGGGTGGTCACCGGAGCCGTGGGCTGGTGGGCCTCCAGCTCCTTCAGGATCTCTCTGGCCCGGCGGATGACCTTCTGGGGCACCCCGGCCAGACTGGCCACTTCGATGCCGTAGCTCTGGTCCGCCCCGCCGGGGACGATCTTCCGCAGGAAGATGATCTCGTCCTGCTTCTTCCGGGCGGAGATGTTGAAGTTCTTCACCCCGGCCAGCTGGCCCTCCAGGACGGTCAGCTCGTGGTAGTGGGTGGCAAAGAGGGTCTTGGCCCCCAGCCGCTTGGGGTCGGCGCACCACTCCAGCACCGCCCGGGCAATGGCCATGCCGTCATAGGT
>CAYNZG010000073.1:0-6990 GCA_964401525.1 uncultured Ruminiclostridium sp. | reverse complement strand
GGCCTGGAGGATACCCACCGAGGCAGAGGAGGACTGGATGATGCCTGTGAGGATGGTACCGGCCAGCACGCCCAGGATGGGGTTCTGGAACATCACGAACATCTGCTGGAACTCAGGCACATCCTTCAGGCCGGAGACAGCACCAGACATGATGTCCATGCCGAACATCAGCACAGCAAAGCCCAGGAGGATCATGCCGATGTCCTTCTTCTTCTCGCTCTTGGCACCCATGATGAGGACCGTACCGATGAGAGCCAGGATGGGGGTGAAGGAGGTGGGCTTCAGCATCTGCATGAAGAAGCTGCCGCCGTCGATACCCGCCAGGGACAGGACCCAGGCGGTGACGGTGGTGCCCACGTTGGCACCCATGATGACACCGATGGCCTGACGCAGGGAGAGCAGGCCGGAGTTGACGAAGCCGACCACCATGACAGTGGTAGCCGAAGAGGACTGGATCACGGCGGTCACGCCCAAGCCAGTCAAAAAGCCTAAGATCTTGTTGGAGGTCATTTTGCCCAGCAGCATCTTTAGGCTGCCGCCGGCAAATTTCTCCAGATAGGCGCCCATCTGATTCATTCCGTAGAGGAACAGACACAGGCCGCCGATCATGGTGAGCAGGTCAAAAATATCCATACACATACATCCTCTTGTTAGATTTTTCTCGCGTTTTTCTGATACTCAGTGTATCCAACGCAAGTAAAATCAACAAGCAGTAAGATGTTAGATTTATGTTAAATCCCTGTTTTTTCCTCCGGGAGATACGGCGCGCCGTCTTTGGACCGCTCGCCGGTGATGGCGTATTCTACCCACTCGGCCAGGTTGGTGGCGTGGTCGCCGATGCGCTCTAAGTACTTGGCCGCCATGAGCAGGTCCAGGCACTCCTCGCCCCGGCTGCTGTCTGCCGCCAGCAGCTCGATGAGCTCGCTCCTGATCCGGTGGAACCAGTCGTCCACCACGTCGTCATAGTCGATGACCGACCGGGCCTGCTCCAGGTCCAGCCGGACAAAGGCATCCACGCTGTCCCGGACCATGCGGATGGTCTCGTCGGCCATCTGGGTGAGATGGGCCTTCCACTGGTCCTCGTAGGCCCGCAGGAAGGTGGCCAGCTCGGCGATGTCTGCTGCCTGGTCGCCGATGCGCTCCAGGTCGGTGATCATCTTCAGGGCGGCGGTGATCCGGCGCAGCTCCCGGGCCACCGGCTGCTGCTGCAGGAGGAGCTTGGTGCAGACCCCTTCGATCTCCCGCTCCAGCGCATCGATCTCGCTGTCCACGGTGAAGACGTGCTCCTCCAGAGCCTGGGCCTCCTCCTCGGGGCTGCTGAGGGCCCGAACAGCGCTGCCGATGACATCCTGGCAGAGGTCGCCCATCTCCGCCATCAGGCCGTACAGCTCCTTGAGCTGGCTGTGATATCGCTCGCGCATCATCCAAACCTCCCTGTGATGTATTCTTCGGTGCGCTTGTCCCGGGGCATGGAGAAGATCCGGTCCGTGGGGCCGAACTCCACCATCTCCCCCAGCAGGAAGAAGGCCGTCTTGTCCGAAACACGGAGGGCCTGCTGCATGTTGTGGGTCACCATGACTACGGTGTAATTTTTCTTCAGCTCCACCGCCAGATCCTCGATCTTGGCCGTGGAGATGGGGTCCAGGGCAGAGGTGGACTCGTCCATCAGCAGGACCTCCGGCTCGTTGGCCAGGGCCCGGGCGATGCACAGCCGCTGCTGTTGTCCGCCGGAGAGGCCCAGGGCACTGCTCTTCAGGCGGTCCTTCACCTCGTCCCAGATGGCCGCGTCCCGCAGGGAGCGCTCCACGATCTCGTCCAACCGGCTCTTTTGCCGAATGCCATAGGTCCGGGGACCGTAGGCCACGTTGTCGTAGATGCTCATGGGGAAGGGATTGGCCTTCTGGAAGACCATGCCCACCCGCTTGCGCAGGTAGGTGGGGTCCAGGTCCTTGTCAAAGATATTTTGTCCCTCGAAGCACACCTTGCCCTCGATCCGGACCCCGGGGATCAAGTCGTTCATGCGGTTCAGGGTCTTCAGAAAGGTGGATTTGCCGCAGCCGGAGGGGCCGATGAGGGCGGTGATCTCGTGGGCGGGCAGGGCCAGGTCGATGTTCTTCAGGGCGTGGTGCCCCTCGCCCTTGGCCTTCTTCCCGCCGGTGGGGCCGTACCACAGGTTCAGACCCTCGGTGGTGATGATATCTGCCATGGGTCAACCTCTCTTTCGTTTCAGTTTCTTGCCTGCCAGATTGGCCGCCGCGTTCAGGATCAGGACCAGGATCAGCAGGATGCAGGCGATGGCGAAGGCCACGCCGGTCTCTCCCCGCTCGTTGGCGTAGACATACAGGGCCACGGTCAGGGTGGCGGAGGAGGACTGCAGGGACTGGGCGAAGTCATTGAGGACCAGACCGAACCCTGCCGTGAAGAGCAGAGCGGCCGACTCGCCCACGATGCGGCCCACGGCCAGGATGCAGCCGGTGACGATGCCGTCCACGGCGTTGGGTAGGACCACGGTGCGCACCACCCGCCACTTCCGGGCACCCAGAGCCATGGCCCCCTCCCGGTAGGACTGGGGCACGGTCTTCAGGCTCTCCTGGGTGTTGCGGAGGATGGTGGGCATGGTCATCAGCACCAGGGTCAGGCCGCCGGCCAGGATGCCCTGCTTCAGGCCCATGATCTGGAGGAAGAAGAGCATCCCCACCAGGCCGAACAGGATGGAGGGCAGGCCGGACAGGGTCTCGGCTGCGTACTCGATGAGGGCCACCATTTTCCGGCTGGTGGCATATTCCGTCAGGTAGATGGCTGCGCCTACGCCCAGGGGCAGCACCACAGCCAGGGCTACCAGGATGATGTACAGGGTGTTCAGGAGGTTGGGCAGGATGCCGATGGTATCCTGGATGTAGCTGCTCTGGGTGGTGAGCAGCCCCCAGCTCAGGTGGGGCAGGCCCCGGTAGAAGATGTAGCCGATGAGGAAGATCAGCAGTCCGCAGGTGATACAGGCGCACAGGACCAGAAGGCTCTTCATGACCCCGTGATAGACTCTGCGCGACACAGACATACCCTTCATATCACCCCTCCTTTCTTCCCTTGATGAGGACGTTCAGCAGTGCATTGATGAGCAGGATAAAGAGGAAGAGGACCAGGCCCACGGAGAACAGAGACTGCTGCCAGAGGCTACCGTAGGCAGCGTAGGACATCTCCGAAGCGATGGCCGTGGTCAGGAACCGGACCGGCTGAAAGACACCGGGCATGTTCGGCACGTTGCCGGAGACCATGATGATGGCCATAGCCTCACCGATGGCACGGCCCACGCCCAGGACCACCCCCGTAGCCACGCCGCTGCGGGCCGCCGGGAAGGACACCCGGAAGGCAGTCTCCAGCTTGGTGGCCCCCAGGGCCAGGGAGGCCTGCTCGTACTCCTCCGGCACCGCCCGCAGGGCGGTCTCCGCCACCTGGATGATGGAGGGCAGGATCATCACTGCCAGCACCAGGATGGCGGCCAGGAGCGTGGCACCCGAGGCCAGGCCGAAGAGGCGCTGAATACCGGGGACCAGAACGATCATGCCGACCAGGCCATAGACCACCGAGGGGATCCCAGCCAGCAGCTCCACCGCCGTGTGGATCACTGCCGCCAGTCTGGGCGGCGCTGCCTTGGCCAGGAAGATGGCGGTCATGAGGCCCAGAGGGACCCCCAGGACCACCGCTCCGGCGGTACCGTAGATGGAAGTCAGCAGGAAGGGCAGGATGCCATACTGCTGGGTGTTGGGGGACCAGGTCTTCCCCAGGAGGAAGTTCCCCAGTCCGATCTCGCGGATGGCGGGCAGGCCGGAGAGCAGCAGGTAGACGCTGATGCACAGCACGAAGGCCACCGCCACGATCCCGCACAGCAGGAAGAGCAGGGACATGGCCCGCTCTAAGGCATTCCGCCCCAAGGAGGGCTGCTGCATGGACTTGCTCTCCTTTGCTGCCCCGCCCTTTTTTCCGGGCACAGCTACCAGTTCCGTCATCTTGCGCCTCCTTATGCCACAGGGACAGCCCCGGCAGTGCGGATCAGGTCGTTGGCAGCGGAGGAAGTTGCGAAGTCGAAGAAGGCCTGGGCTGCCTCAGACAGGGCTGCGCCCTCCTTGGTCACCAGCAGGAAGGGTCTCTGGATGGCATAGCTGCCGTCCAGCACGGTAGCCTCAGAGCAGGCCACGCCGTCCACGGTCACCAGGCGGATGCCCTCCTGGCCCTCTGCGGAGGACAGGGATGCATAGCCGATGGCGTTGGGGTTGTTCTTTACAGCCTCGATGACAGCTCCGGTGGAGGTCAGCTCCTGATCCAGGATGCAGGTGTCCTCGGTACCGGTGATGGACTCGAAGCCATCGCGGGTACCGGAACCGGCCTCACGGCCGATGCAGGCGATGGTGCCGGCGTCGCCGCCCAGTTCGGACCAGTCGGTCACTTCGCCGTTGAAGATGGCTGCGATCTGCTCCAGAGAGAGGTCTTCCACGGGGCAGCCCTCGTTCACGATCACGGCGATGCCGTCCAGAGCCACCACGGTAGAGGTCAGGCCGCCTTCGGTCTCCTCCTCCTTCAGCTCACGGGAGGACAGGCCGATGTCGCAGCTGCCGTTGCCCACGGACTCGATGCCGGTGCCGGAGCCGGTGGGATCATAGGTCACGGTCACGCTGCCGTTGTCAGCCATGAACTGCTCGGCCAGCACGCCCACCACCTTTTCCATGGAGGTGGAGCCGTTGGTGGAGACCGTACCGGAGAGGACTGCGGTGTCGCCCTCCTGGGGGACGTCCGCGCCCTGGGTATCGCCGCCGCAGGCGGTCAGGGAGAAGGTCAGAGCCGCAGAGGCGGCCAGAATACCGATCGTCTTTTTCCAATTCATTTTCATGATGTTTCCCTCGTTTCTTAGCTTCATTTTTTGATTTCTGTTTACAAGAATAGGATACGCGGTCCAGGTTAAGGAAAAAACCAACCGGACCACAAATTTTCGTAAAATATCCGGGGCAAAAGTTAAAAAATCCTTCCCCGTCGCAGAGTTCGGTCCACGTCCCCGCGCGCCCAGCCGGTGGCACGCCCTGGTGTCTTGAACAAAAAAACGGGACGAGGACCAAAAGGTCCTCGTCCCGGTCTGGGAAGAAGGTCAGATGAGCTGCTGCTCGTTGATGATGAGCTTGAACTGCAGGCCCAGGGTCTCCGCCGCCTTGCGGCAGAGGGTCATGCGGCCCAGGAAGATCTCAAAGTAGTCCATCACCGAGCCGTAGCGGGTGTCGATGTGGAGCTTCAGCTTGATGAGGGTGCGACTCTCGTTGATCTTCAGCTCGGCCTTGGTGACGGAATAGTTCACCCGGTCGTGGATGTCGAAATTTGCCTTGTCCTGGTTGCGCACCCGGCTGCGGCGCACGTCCGACTTGTCGGCCAGGATGAGGGCGGCGGCCAGAGTGCTGACGGGCTTGCCGGTGCCCTCGTCGTGGTTGCCGATGGCGGTGACGATCTCAGCGATGTCTGCTGCCTCCATGCCCATGCGGTCCAGGATACGGAAGGCCATCACTGCTCCGCTCTGGGAGTGGTCGATGCGGTTGACCAGATTGCCGATATCGTGGAGATACCCGGCGATCTGGACCAGTTCTACCTCCCGGGGAGAATAGCCCAGGGTCTCTAAAATGTACTTGCTGTTGGCGGCCACCAGGCCCACATGGGCAAAGCTGTGCTCAGTGAAGCCCAGAGCCACCAGGGATTCATCTGCCTTTTGGATATAGGTGCGGATCTGGGGATCCCGCTTGACGTCTTCAAAAGTGATCAAATAGCATCCTCCTTTCGGAATGTGACAGTTATGGTGGTGCCCACCCCAGGCTCGCTGTCCAGGGTGAGTTTTGCGTTATGATATTGGGCCCCGTGCTTGACGATGGACAGGCCCAAGCCAGTGCCGCCGATCTGGCGGGAGTGGCTCTTGTCCACCCGGTAGAACCGCTCGAAGACCCGCTCCTGCTGGCCCTTGGGGATGCCGATGCCCGTGTCGGACACGGTCACCACGACGGTCTCCCGGTCTCCGGTGATCCGGGCCGTGACAGAGCCTCCGGCCCGGTTGTATTTTATGGCGTTCTCGCAGAGGTTGTAGACCATCTCGTGGAGGATCCGCCACACGCCATGGATGGTGTGGTGCTCCCCCTCCAGACTCAGGGTCACATCCTGGTTCTTGGCCGTCGGCTCCAGCCCGGCCAGGATCTCCCGGGTCAGGTCATAGAGGTCCACCTGCTCCGGCAGGGCCGCCGGGGCTCCCTCGTCCAGTCGGGACAGCTCCATGATGTCCTCCACCAGGTGGATGAGCTGCTGGCTGGCCCGGTAGATATCCCCGGCGAACTCCCGCGTGGTCTCGCCGTCCACCATGCCCTCCTTCATCAGCTCGGCAAAGCCGGAGATAGCGGTCAGGGGGGTCTTCAGCTCGTGGGAGACATTGGCGGAGAATTCCCGCCGCAGGTTCTCCCGCTCCTCCCGCTCGGTGACATCCACGATCAGGAGCATCGCGCCGGTGACGTAGCCGTTCACCGTGACCGGGTTGGCCAGGATCTCGATGGAGCGGTCGTTCTCCCGGAAGAGGATCTCTCCGTGGTCCCCGGCCAGGGCCAGGGCCGTGGCCTCCCACAGCTCCCGGCGGCAGCAGTCCTGCCGCAGAGACTCCGGCAGGGTCTCCGCCCCCAAAAAGGCAGCGGCACTCTGGTTGCCGGAGAGGATGTTGTACTTGCCGTCCAGCAGCAGAACGCCCTCCTTCATGTTGTCGATCAGGGCGGCGAACTCCCGCTGACGGCGGCGCAACTCCTCCATCTGGCGGCCGATGGTGTAATTCTGCTCCCGCAGACGGCTCACCAGGGGCCACAGTTCCTCATAGACCTGCTCCCGGCGGGGCTCCTCCAGGTCCAAGGTGTTGATGGGCCGCACGATCTGCCGGGACAGCCGATAGGCCAGCAGCCCGGACAGGGCCATGGTCAGGGCCGCCACCCA
>CAYNZG010000072.1:1614-6990 GCA_964401525.1 uncultured Ruminiclostridium sp. | reverse complement strand
TCCAGGGGCGAAGCCCCGGCGCTCTTTTCCCCCATTTTCTCCGGAGAAAATGGGGCCCCGCGGGAGGCGTGGTCGCTACCTGTAGGGGAGCTTATACGTTTTTATTCATCCGAGGAGAAGGAGGGCTTGCCCATGCGTAAAAAGACCACCCTGTGGGGGCGGTTCATCCAGACCGGTTTGCTGATGCTGGCCCTGTCCCTGGTGGTGGGCCTGGTGCTGGTGGCAGCCATGCTGTTCCTGTTCAGCGCCCAGGTCCCCGAGGGAGAGAGCTTCCTGCGCACCGTGATCGACCTGGTCTTAGGGGAGATGACAGGGCCGGGGCGGATGCTGCCCTACTTCATTTTGGGTGTGGTCCTCCTGTGCCTGTGCGTGTCCGGGATCTGCATCGCGCTGACCTCCCGGATCACCGGGCAGATCGGGGATACCCTCAAGACCCTCCGGCAGGCGGCGGACCGCCTCCGGGAGGGAGACCTGGACTTTGAGATCCTCTCCTGCCAGGAGCGGGAGCTGGACGAGCTGGGCCAGGCCCTGGAGAGCGTCCGCCAGCGGCTGAAGCAGGCAGCAGCGGCCGAGGCAGCTGCCCAGGAGGAGCGGGGGCTGCTCATGGCGAACCTCTCCCATGATATGCGCACCCCCGTCACCGCCATCAAGGGGTATGTGGAGGGCATCCGGGACGGCATCGCCAACACCCCCGAGAAGCAGGCCCACTATCTGGACATCGTCTACAGCAAGACCCTGGTGCTGGAAAAGCTGGTGCGGAACATGACCGACTTCTCCGAGTATGAGCTGGGGCGGATGCAGTACCACTTTGAATATGTGGAGATGATCGGCTTCCTGACCGACCTGGGGGAGGAGTACGCCCAGGAGGTCACCGGCGCGGGGATGACCTTCACCCACGACCTGGCCCCTGGCCCGTATTGGGTGACGGCGGACCGGAACAAGCTCAAGCGGGTGCTGGACAATCTCCTGTCCAACGCCATCAAATACGGGCGGCCCAACGGGGCCATCCATCTCACCGCCGAGCCCTATGAAGGGGGCTTGGTTTTGCAGCTTTCCGACAACGGAAAGGGCATCAGCAGCCGGGCCCTGGGCCACGTGTTCGACAGCTTTTTCCGGGCGGATGCCGCCCGGTCCAGCGCGGTGCCCGGCAGTGGTCTGGGCCTGGCCATCTGTCGGGCCATCATCGACAGCCACCACGGTAAGATCTGGCTCACCAGTGAAGAAGGGGAGGGCACCCGGGCCTTCATCTATCTCCCCCTGCGGAAAGAGGAGGACACCCTATGAACATCCTGATCATTGAAGACGACCAGAGCGTGGCCGAGCTGGAGCGGGACTATCTGGAGATCAACGGCGGCTTCGCCTGCACCCTGGCCGGAGACGGCACCCAGGGCCTGCAGCTTGCCCTGGAGCAGGACTTCGCCCTGGTCATCGTGGACGTGATGCTCCCCGGCCTCAGCGGCTTTGAGATCTGCCGCCGCCTGCGGGAGGTGAAGGACACTCCTGTCATCATCATCTCCGCCCTGGCGGACGACATCGACAAGGTCCGCGGCCTGGGCCTGGGGGCGGACGACTACATGACCAAGCCCTTCAGCCCCAGCGAGCTGGTGGCCCGGGTGAAGGGGCACATCCAGCGGTACGAGCGGCTGGTGGGCAGCCGGGAAAAGCCCCGGCCGGAGCTCCTCCGGGTCCGCGGCCTGGAGATCGACCGGGAGGCCCGCCGGGTGTGGGTGAACGGCCGGGAGAAGGCCATGACCGGCAAGGAGTATGACCTGCTCCTCTTCCTGGCGGAGCACCCGGACACGGTCTTCTCCAAGGACCGCCTGTTCGACAACGTGTGGGGCATGGAGGCCTGCGGCGATGTCTCCACCGTCACCGTCCACATCAAGCACATCCGGGACAAGATCGAGATCGACCCTGACCACATCCAGTACATCGAGACCGTCTGGGGCGTGGGCTATCGCTTCCGGGGATGAGGGGCTGGCGGGGGGCAAGTTCTCCTTTTTTTGACAAGCAAAAGAGCACCCTGGACCGAAAGGTGTCCAGGGTGCTCTTCGTTTCAGCTTGCGCCGAAACCGTTCACAATGACATTGGGAAGGTAAAGATAGGAAGAAACGGAATAAGAACAAAGAAGGGTCAAGCCATTCCCCGGGAAAGACGGGGAACGGGAGCCTAAGAGGAAGCTCCAACCTTGACTTTGATGACATGATACATCAAATTACCTGCAAAATCAATGGAGAATGTTCCAAATCTTCGGGGGAGAGCCGGGGAAATTCAAAGGAAACCACGAAAGAACTTGCAGATGAAAGCAACTGACGAAAGAAGTGGGGAAGCGTCTTTGCGAGAAATATGTGGAATACCTTGCAATCCTGCCGAAAATACGCTATACTACGATCAGTTCTATACCATACCAAGAACTACCAGGTTACTGCAATAAGGTTACTGCCATATATGGCAGTAGACCGCAGAGCACTAACGCCTCGCTTTCGCGGGGCGTTATCTCTTTTTATGGGACAATTGAAAAAAGACGGTTTCCATCGTACAATAGGGAAAAACGGATTGGAGGATTTCCTATGGGATCTTATGCGATCGGCTTGGATATTGGTATCACTTCTGTCGGCTGGGCTACGGTCGCCCTGGATACCGTGGACAGGCCTTGCGGCATTTTGAACATGGGCGTGCGGATGTTTGACGCGGCGGAGCATCCAAAGGATGGGGCATCCCTGGCGGCACCCCGCCGGGAGGCTCGCGGGGCGCGCCGCCGTCTGCGGCGGCATCGCCACCGCAACGAGCGGATCCGAAGTCTGGTGATCCGCCAGGGACTGGTCACGAAGGAGCAGCTGCTCCACCTCTTTGACGGGGCGCTGGAGGATATCTATGCCCTGCGGGTCCGCGCGTTGGACGAGGCTGTAGACCGGGAGGCCTTTGTGCGCATCCTGCTCCATCTGGCCCAGCGCCGTGGTTTCCGCTCCAACCGGAAGGTCACCACGGACAAAGAGGACGGAAAGATCCTGGAGGCCGTCAACAAGAATCAAGAGCGGATGAAAGCCAAAGGGTACCGCACAGTCGGTGAGATGTTCCTGCGGGATGCCGCTTTCGCAGATGCTAAGCGGAACAAAGGCGGGAACTATGTGACCACCGTGACGCGGGATATGGTGGAGGAGGAGGTCCGCGCTATCTTTGCTGCGCAGCGGTCCCTGGGCTCGG
This sequence comes from uncultured Ruminiclostridium sp., assembly GCA_964401525.1. Taxonomy (GTDB): domain Bacteria; phylum Bacillota; class Clostridia; order Oscillospirales; family Oscillospiraceae; genus Evtepia. Next base: position 3,786 of record CAYNZG010000072.1, on the reverse strand, counting down.
ATTTTGCGTCGGAGCCTCTGGAAGAGGCGTACCTGGAGATCCTTTTGAGCCAGCGGTCCTTTGACGAGGGGCCCGGCGGGAACAGCCCTTACGGCGGTAGCCAGATCGAAAAAATGGTGGGCCGCTGCACCTTCTATCCGGAGGAACCCCGGGCGGCAAGGGCGACCTATTCCTTTGAGTACTTCAATCTGCTGGAGCGGGTGAACCATATCCGTCTCTGCAAAGGCGGGACGGCGGAAAAACTCAGTGATGCCCAGCGCCGGGCGGTGATCGCCCTGGCTCACAAGACTGAAGCCCTGACATACGCCAAGCTCCGGAAAGAGTTGGGCCTCACGGAGGAGTATACCTTCAACATGGTGCGCTATCCCCAGGATGTCAGCCGGGAGGAAGCCGAAAAGAAGGAGAAGTTTTCCTATCTGAAGGCCTACCACCAGATGCGGAAGGTGATGGAGAAGCTGGGGAAGGGGCACTTTGCCCTGATCACCAAGGAGCAGCGAAATGCCATCGGCCGGGTCCTGTCTCTGTGGAAGACCCCCGAGCGCATCCAGCAGGAGTTGAGCGGAACGGGATTGGACAGCCTCGAGATCGAGGCCGTGAAAACCATCGGCAGCTTTTCCAAGTTCGGGCATCTGTCGGAGCGGGCCTGCGACGAGCTGATCCCCTTCCTGGAGCAGGGCATGAATTACAACGAAGCCTGCGCCGCTGCGGGGTTCGACTTCCGGGGCCACACCAGCCAGAAGCGTACCCCGACGCTCCACCTCAAGGAGGAGGACTTCGAGACCATTACCAGCCCTGTGGTCCGCCGGGCGGTGTCGCAGACGATCAAGGTGGTCAACGCCATCATCCGGAAGGAGGGAAGCCCGACCTTCATCAACATCGAGCTGGCCCGGGAGATGGCGAAGAATTTTACCGAACGCCATAAAATAGAGAAGGATATGTTAGAAAACCGGGCGGAGAACGAGCGCAGGATGGAGCGGATTCGCACGGAGTTCGGAAAATACAACGCCACTGGGCTCGACCTGGTCAAGCTCAAACTTTGGGAGCAACAGGATGGGAGGTGCGCTTACTCCGGCAAGGCCATTCCCGCGGAACGCCTTTTTGAGGAGAACTATGCGGAAGTGGACCACATCGTGCCCTACAGCATCAGCTATGACGACAGCTACAAAAACAAGGTGCTGGTCCTGACCAAGGAAAACCGAAACAAGGGCAACCGCTTGCCCATGGAATACCTGAGCGGCCAGCGGAAGGACGACTTTGTGGTGTGGGTCAACGCCCATGTGAAGGACCATCGGAAGCGTAGCCTCCTGCTGAAAGAGACCGTCACCGAGGAGGAGGGGGCCCGGTTCAGGGAGCGCAACCTTCAGGACACGAAGACCATGGCCGTGTTCCTGAAGAATTATCTGGAGGACCACCTTGCCTTTGCGCCCTCGTCCAAGCACAAGAAGAAGGTCACTGCGGTCAACGGTGCCATGACTGCTTACATGCGCAAGCGCTGGGGCATTGCCAAGGTGCGGGCGGATGGCGACCTCCACCACGCGGTGGATGCCCTGGTCATTGCCTGCACTACGGATGCTATGATCCAGCAGGTGAGGCGACACACTGTTCTTCGGGAGTGGAGCTATGTTCAAAGCGAGGCGGGCAGCCTGGCGGTGGACCCGGAGACCGGCGAGGTGGTCCGGGAGTTCCCCTATCCCTGGCCCAAGTTCCGCAAGGAGCTGGAGGCCCGCACGAGTCAGGATCCGGCGAAGATCCTCCCCCAGCTCCATCTGCCGTTGTACAGCGACCCGGAGGAAGTGGACCGCGTCCAGCCCATTTTCGTCTCCCGGATGCCCCGGCGGAAGGTCACTGGTCCGGCCCATAAGGAGACCGTCAAGGGGGCCAAGGCCCTGGAGGATGGGTTTGTCGTGGTGAAACGGCCTTTGACCGATCTCAAGCTGACGAAGGACGGAGAGATCGAGAGATATTACCATCCGGAAAGTGACCTGCTGCTTTATGAGGCCCTGAAAGCCCGGCTGGAGAAGTTCGGCGGGGTCGGCAAGAAGGCCTTCACCGAGCCCTTCCATAAGCCCAAGCGGGACGGCACCAATGGTCCGGTGGTCAAGACGGTCAAGCTCACCGAGCCGACTACCTTAAATGTGTCCGTCCACGGGGGCAGGGGCGTGGCGGACAATG
>CAYNZG010000072.1:0-1514 GCA_964401525.1 uncultured Ruminiclostridium sp. | reverse complement strand
CTGGAAAAGTACACTGTAGACGTATTAGGTGAATATCACAAGGTTGGAAAAGAGAAACGGCAGCCCTTCCGCAGAAAGTGAGGTCAACTATGGCATTCCGCAGCATCGTCATCGAGAGCCCTGCTCACCTGTCTCTGAAAAACCACCAACTGTTGGTCCGCACTGACCGGACCCATTCGGTGCCCATCGAGGATATCTCTGCTATTCTGCTGGAAAGCAGACAGTCTACCGTCACCGCAGCCGCGCTGTCTCAACTGGGACAGGGCGGCTGCGCCCTTTTTATCTGCGACGAGAAGCACTTGCCCTGCGCGGTCCTCCAGCCCTATGCCCAGCACAGTCGCTCACTCTCTGTCCTCCGCAGCCAACTGGAGGCCAGTGAGCCGCTGAAAAAGCGGCTCTGGCAGAGCATCGTCCAGGCCAAGCTCTGCAACCAGGCCCTCTGCCTCCGCCTCAACGGGGACGAGGCCGGGAGCGCAGCCCTGGAGGCCCTGGCGAGCCAGGTGAAGTCCGGCGACACCGGCAACCTGGAGGCAGTCGGGGCCCAGAAGTACTTCCCGCGCCTCTTTGGCCCTGGCTTTGTTCGGGGGGAGGAGACGGGATGGAACGCCGCCCTGAACTACGGTTACGCGGTGCTCCGGGGGAGCCTGGCCCGGCACCTGGCGGTCTACGGGTTCCAGACGGCGCTGGGCCTTCACCACCGGAGCACGCTGAACCCGTTCAACCTGGCCGATGACCTGATGGAACCCTTCCGACCCCTGGTGGACCTGTTGGTGGTCTGCACCATGGAGGAGGACGAGGACCTGACACCAGACCGGAAACGACTCCTCTTCAACTGTTTGAATCTGGAGGTCCGCTCTGGGGGACAGCGGCACAGCGCGGCCTACGCCGGGGAGCGGCTGGTCCAGAGCCTGGGCCGCTCTCTGGACCAGGGAAAGGCCGCTCTGACCCTGCCGGAGATCATGGAGCTGAAGCAGCACGCCTATGAATAAGTTTATGAGAATTTTAGTGTTTTTTGACCTGCCGGTGAAAAGTAAAACCGAGCGGCGGGCAGCCACTCGCTTCCGGACCTTTTTGCTGAAAGACGGGTATCACATGGTCCAGTATTCGGTCTATGCCCGGGTGTGCAACGGGACCGACGCGGTAGAGAAGCACCGCCAACGGCTGAAGCAGAATCTGCCGGAGAACGGCGCCATCCGGATGCTGGTCATCACGGAGAAGCAGTACGGAGCCATTGAGATCCTGCTGGGCAAGCGGACCCAGGCGGACGCGGACTTCCAAAGCGAACAACTGACGATTTTTTGAGGAAAATGCGGCAAACGGGCGGTCCATCCGCCCGTTTTTGCAAAAAAGATCCTGCCCCAAACCATTGGTGGGACAGGATTTTTCGGCAGCCTATTATACCATACCAAGAGCTACCAGGGAACTACAACTCTACCGCAGATCTCGTCAACGCTGAGGCCATTATACCATACCAAGAGCTACCAGGGAACTACAACCCTCACAGCCTCCTCGTA
>CAYNZG010000071.1:0-7027 GCA_964401525.1 uncultured Ruminiclostridium sp. | reverse complement strand
GCCCCATCCGGCATCCGGTTTTCCACAATAGGTTGCGTTCTCCGACCCAATACGATATAATATGATATCTATTTGAAGCAAAGGAGGCATTTTCATGCCCATCAAGATACCCAACTCTCTGCCCGCCCGGGAGATCTTAGAGAGCGAGAACATCTTCGTCATGACCGAATACCGGGCCATGCACCAGGACATCCGTCCCCTGAAGATCCTGATCCTTAACCTAATGCCCACCAAGATCGTCACCGAGACTCAGCTCCTGCGCAAATTCTCCAATACCCCTTTGCAGATCCAGGCAGAGCTCCTCCAGACGGTCAGCCACGAGGCCCAGAATGTGGACCGCAGCCATCTGGAATCCTTCTACACCACCTTTGACCAGATCAAGGACAACTACTATGACGGCATGGTCATCACCGGCGCCCCGGTGGAGAACCTGGACTTCGAAGCCGTGGACTACTGGGACGAGCTGTGCCAGATCATGGACTGGTCCAAGACCCACGCCCACTCCACCCTGCACATCTGCTGGGGTGCCCAGGCCGGTCTGTACCACCACTATGGTGTACCCAAGTACTCCCTGCCCAAAAAGGTCTTCGGCGTGTTCGACCATCAGGTCCTGAAGCCCTCCTCCCCCCTGTTCCGCGGCTTTGACGACCGCTTCTACGCTCCCCACTCCCGCCACACCGAGGTGCTGGAGGAGGACATCCGCAAGGTCCCCGGCCTGGAGGTCCTTGCCACTTCGGAGGAGGTCGGTATCTTCGCCGTGAAGACCGAGGACAGCCGCCAGTTCTTCTTCCTGGGCCACCTGGAATACGATCGCAACACTCTGGCCCTGGAATACCAGCGGGATGTGGACCGCGGTCTGGACATCGATGTACCCAAGCACTACTTCCCCAACGATGACCCTACCCAGGCCCCCATCGTCCGGTGGCGGTCCGCTGGTCAGCTCATCTACACCAACTGGCTGAACTACTACGTCTATCAGACCACTCCCTATGACCTGACTACCCTGAACAACGACACCGCTTCCAACGATCAATAATTCACGAAGCACCGAAACACAAAACAGACGGCTTGACCGCAGGACCTTTCCCTTCTGCGATCGCGCCGTCTGTTTTTTCTCTGTCTCCATGTGCATCCGCGCCCGGACTGCGAAAAATGACACAACCGTAACAGAGCCGTAAAACTTCCTGTAACCTCTCTTAAGTTTTTATTAAATCCCTTGACTTCTCTGATCGGCCCCGCTACTCTCGTGCTATAAGCTGAAACCCACTGTCATGAAAAGGAGGTCCCCCATGACGATCACATCGAAACAGAAAACCATCGTGGCCATCACCCTGGCCGCCGTCCTCTTGCTGGGCGTAGGCTTCAGCGCTGTGACCAGCTTTTTGACCCACCAGGCCCTGGCCGAGATGATGACCGCCACCGGTCTCTCCTCCGGGGAGACCCAGGAGGATGACATCTCCATCTTGGAAGGCCAGTACTGGATCCGCTCCACCACCCAGATCTCCGATGCTTACCACAGTGGCAGCGAGGCCGGGCTGAGCGACAAGGACAAAGAGACCTTGGCCATGGCCACGGAGATCCTGGATGAACTCATCACCGAGGACATGACCCCCTACGAAAAGGAAAAGGCCGTTTACAACTGGATGTCCACCGAGCTGACCTACGACACCGGCGTGCTCCAGGTCATCCCCCAGACCGAGGCCGACTGCGACAACCCCTACGGCGTGCTGAAATACCACAACGCCGTCTGCGTGGGCTATGCCACCACCTTCCGCCTGTTCATGCAGATGCTGGATATCCCCTGCATGGTGGTCCATAACACCGACCGCTACCACTCCTGGAACCTGGTCCAGTTGGACGGCGACTGGTACCACGTGGATATCTACTCCGACCAAAACTCTGGCAACTACGCCAACTTCAACATGAACGATGACATGGCCGCCGTGGGCCACAGCTGGGACCAGGACTTCTTCCCCGCCGCCACCGGCCTGACCTACAACTACGCCGTGCAGAGCAAGGAACCCATCGACGACATCTATGACATCCCCGCTCGCCTGTACCAGGCCTTGACCGAGGAAGCGGACAGCGTCGCCCTGGACTTTGCCGCCATCGACGAGCCCCACGCCCAGATCGTGGAGGCCATGCTCTCCAACATCCAGAGCCTCACCGACACCGGAGAGTTCGGCGACCTGTGGATGGAGTGGCGCTGGGTCCACCTCAAGGGCAGCGAGTATGTGCTGGCCGTCTACTTCACCCACTATGACGAGGACGACAGCAGCCAGGAGCTCTCCAAGGAAGACCTGGCCAAGGTCGAGGAAGCCATCCAGGCAGCCTTCGGGGAAGTCGCCCCCATGGACGACACCGGGGGCAACGACGAAATGACCTGGACGGAAGAAGCGGAAGCTGTGGGGTGAGCCAATGAGAAAACGACTGCGCTATGTGTGCTTCGCCGGGCTGCTGACCCTGGCCCTTGGCGGCTGCGGCGGGGAGACCGCCTCCCCCACCGTTGACATGGCTGACCTGCAAACGGCCATGCTGGAGGCCGCCCCCTCCCTGCCGGAGATGAGATCCATTACCGGCCAGGTGTCCGATGCTGAGACCCTGTTCGCCTACTTCTCCGACCTGGACTACAGCAAGGTGGATGACTTCCTGCTCTCCTACTCTGCCGAGGGCAAGGCAGATGAGATCGCTGTCATCGCGACGAAAGACCTTACCGATGCGCAGGAAGCCGCCGACACCTTACAAGCCCACCTGGACCAGCGGCTGACCCTCTTCCGGCAGTACAGCCACGACCAGGTCAGCCGGGCGGAAAAGGCGTTGATCTTCACCCAGGATCAATACGCCGCCCTGGTCATCTGCGACGAGAACCAGACAGTGAAAACTGCCATGGAGACCTTCCTTGCCGCACAATAATATAAATAGTATCCCTCTCTAAACCCAGACCACCCCCGCCGCACTGCTTGCGGCGGGGGTGGTCTGTTCCGTTTATTCCAGTAGGCTCTTGTGGATAAAGATCACCGACCGACCAGCCAGGTCCTTATGCACGCTCCGGCAGACCCAGGGACCATAGGGACCCGGGTGGGAGGGCGGCTCCGTCCGCAGGCAGTCCAAGTGATGCAGATGGGCCTGCACCAGCTTTTTCGGCTGCGGAGTGGGATAGTGGGTGGCCAGGAAGCAGTCAAAGGGCAGGTCCATGGTCTCCTCCAAGGTCCTGCGCAGCACAGAGACCGGAGCAGACTCCCACCCCAGCAGGAGCAGGGTCGGATTCAGCCCATCCCCGGCCAGCAGCAGCCGTTCCTCCTCCAGCAGCAGGCCCACCGACCCCTTCGTGTGACCGGCCAGAGAGACCACCTTAGCCTGAAGCCCGCCCAGGTCGAAAACCATCCCGGGAACCAGCTCCTCCACCTGATAGGCAGGGGGAGCGTCGGTTGTCAACCGACTTTGCTGGGCCAGCAGGGGCCAATCCTCCCGGTGGAGATACACCTTGGAAAAGAAGCGGTCCCCTCCGATGTGGTCCGCGTGGCCGTGGCTGTGGAGCACCAGGCAGTCCGTGGTGACGTACTGGTCCAAAAACGCCGACCAGTCGCCCTTCCCCTGGCCGGTGTCCCAGAGGATGGCCAGCTTCTCTCCCCGGACCAGGGTGCAGTAGACCCGGTAATCCTCCTCGATGTGCCAGACCCGCGGGGTTACAGCGCGATAATTCATCAGTCCCCCTCCTTATCCTACTAATGAAAAGGGAGGCGCAGATGCGCCTCCCTTGGGTCAGTGGGATCTCAGTGCTCCAGCAGAGCGGCAGCGCCGGAGATCATTTCAGTAAAGGTGGGGTGGGGATGGATGACCGCGTGGAGGCCCTCGGCGGTGATCCCCTTCTGGACGGCCAGAGCCAGCTCACCGATCATATCGGTGGCGCGGGGGCAGACCAGCTGTGCGCCCAGGATGCGGCCGGTCTCACTGTCGGTGACCAGCTTCACATAGCCGCTGTCGGTGTTTTCGATGAGGCACTTGCCGTTGGCACCGGTGAGGAACTTCACGGCCTTGGGGGTGAGCCCGGCGGCCTTGGCCTGATCCTCGTTCAGACCCACAGCAGCGATCTCGGGGTTGGTATAGACGCAGCTGGGGACCACGGACATATCGATGGGAGGCTCCTTGCCGGCGATGACGGCCACCGCGTTGACACCCTGGGCCTCAGCCACGTGGGCCAGCTGGATATTCTTTGCCTTGGCATCGCCGATGACATAGACGTGGGGCAGGCTGGTGCGGCCCACCTCGTCGCCCACGATGGCGTTCTTGAACATCTCCACTTCCACGCCCTCGGCGAAGAGGCCGTCCACGTTGGCGCAGCGGCCGGCAGCAGCCAGAACGCCTTCGGCGGTGACCACGACTTCCTTGCCCTTCTTGTCCAGATAGGTAACGGTCATGTTGCCGGGGGTACCCTCGATCTTCTGGACCATGGCCTTAGCTTCCACGGTGCACCCCCGCTTCTTCATCATCATGGTCAGACGCTGGGCGATCTCCTTGTCCATAACGGGCAGGATGTGATCCGCAGCTTCCAGCACGGTGACTTCGCAGCCCAGAGCGCGGTAAATGGAGGCGCACTCCACGCCCACAACGCCGCCGCCGATGATGATGAGGGAGGAGAACATCTTGCCCTCGCCCTCCAGGATGTCGCGGCTGTTGTACACGCCCTCGCCCCGGATGCCGGGGATGGGGGGATAGGCCACCTTGGAGCCAGAGGCGATGATGATGTCCTTGACCTCATAGGTCTCGCCGTTGCAGGTGACCACACCGCTCCCGGCGATCTGTGCCTGGCCGTAGACCACCTCGATCTTCCCAGCCTTCATGAGCTTCTCCACGCCCTTGCGCAGCTCCTGGACCACCTGGGCCTTCCGGGCGTGCATAGCGGCAAAGTCATAGGTCACTTCCCCGGCGTGAACGCCCAGGCTCTCGGCGTGGAGCATGGCCTCATAGGTCTCCGCGCTGTGGATGAGGGCCTTGGTGGGCATGCAGCCGCGGTTCAGGCAGGTGCCGCCCAGGTCTTCCTTCTCGAACAGGACCACCTGCATACCCAGCTTGGCGGCCTTTTCTGCGGCGTTGTAGCCGCCGGGGCCACCGCCGATGATAGCAATATCAAAATTCATAGTTTTCCTCGCTTCGTTTCAGTCAAGCAGCAGAGAGAGGATCCCCTTCACCGCTTCCTCCGTGCTGTCCGGGTCGGCCAGGAGCTTGCGCCGCAGGGCCTCGGCCTCCAGGGAACAGCCCACCAGCAGACTGGGGACCCGGCTCAGGAAATCTGCGTCCAGGCCATCGGACCAGAGAGCGGCCTCGGTGATGTGCCCCTCGCTTTTGGAGTAGTCCAGCCGCAGCAGGCCCCAGTCGAAGCGGGCCTCCCGGCTCACCTCCAGGGGGCGGCAGTCGCCATAGATCCAAGCGGGCTCGGAAAAACGGGCCTGCCCCTGGGCGATGGCTGCCTGATCCAGGTCCTCATAGCGCAGGCGGGTCACCGGCAGGCCGTAAACCTCGCCGAAGGCCTCCTCCAGCGCCTGATTCAGCTGGTCGATGGTCAGGTCGGGCAGATAATCCCGCAGGTTGCACACCCGGGAGCGAACGGACTGGACACCTTTGGCCGCCAGCTTCAGGGGGGAGACGTTCAGATAGCGCTCCAAGGGTGCCTTGTCCACGTCCACCATGATGGTGCCGTGGTGGTAGCACTGGGTCCCGGTCTTATAGTAGGCATGGCCGGAGAATTTCTGGCCGTCCACGGTCAGGTCGTTCCGGCCGCTCTTCTCCGCCCGGAGGCCCACCTTCTGGACCGCCCGGAGGATCACCTCGGTCTGACGGGCCACGTCATAGTCGCCCTCGGTCACCAGAAAGGTGAAGTTCAGGTTTCCCAGGTCGTGGTAGACCGCGCCGCCGCCGGACAGACGGCGGACCAGATGGCCGCCGTCCCCCTCCAGCTCCTGGATGCGGCACTCGTTCTCCGCGTGCTGGTTGCGGCCGATGACAACGGTCCGCTGGTTCTGCCACAGGTACAGGATGCACTGGCCGGGCTTGACCGTGCGCAGGAGGTATTCCTCCAGAGCCAGGTTGTGACGGGGGTCGTTTTCCTTGGAATAAATAACAGAAAGGGATGAAATCATTGGGATCGTTCTCCTATTGCGAAAGGACCCCGGCGGCGTACACGCCGCCGGGGTCATAGGTCATACGGGGGTAAGTGCGCTTAGCCTTCGAAGGTGTACCGCACGATGGGAGACCGGGCGGCAGTGACTTCGTCGGGACGGCTGATGGCGCAGTCGTGGGGTGCGGTGTGCAGGCTCTCGGCATCGGCCTTGGCCTCTTCCATGATCTTCAGGAAGACCTCCGCAGCAGCGTCCAGGGTCTCGGGGCTCTCGGTCTCGGTGGGCTCCACCATGAGAGCTTCGTGGACGATGAGGGGGAAGTACATCGTCGGGGGGTGCATACCGAAGTCCAGCAGGCGCTTTGCCACGTCCATGGCAGTGACGCCCATGTCGTGAGCCTGACGGCCCAGGTCCATGACGAACTCGTGCATGCAGAGCTGACCGGCGCAGGACATGTCGTACACGCTCTCCAGCTTCTTCATGAGGTAGTTGGCGTTCAGAACAGCACCGGCGGAAGCCTCGGGGATGCCCTCCTTGCCCAGGGTCAGGACATAGGTCAGGGCGCGGATGATCACCAGGAAGTTGCCGTAGAAGGCGCGGACCTGGCCCATGCTGGCCTCAGGTGCATCAAAGGCATAGCCGTTCTCGGTCTTCACCACGCGGGGAGTGGGCAGGTAGGCTTCCAGGAAGTCCTTGCAGCCCACAGGGCCGCTGCCGGGGCCGCCGCCGCCGTGGGGGGTGGAGAAGGTCTTGTGCAGGTTCAGGTGGACGCAGTCGAAGCCCATGTCGCCGGGACGGACATGACCCATCACAGCGTTCAGGTTGGCGCCGTCATAGTAGCACAGGCCGCCGGCGTCGTGGACGATCTTGGTGATCTCCAGGATGTTGGCATCGAACTGACCCACGGGGTT
>CAYNZG010000070.1:0-7034 GCA_964401525.1 uncultured Ruminiclostridium sp. | reverse complement strand
TCCCGGCGGAGACCGCCATCGGCGCGCTGGCTCTGTACATCAGCAATGAGTCCGTGACCAACTTCCAGCCCATGAATGTGAACTTCGGCATCATGCCCCCCCTGGGTTACCGGGTCAAGGGCAAGCGCAACAAGAACGCGGAGCTGTCCAAGCGGGGCCTGGAGATCCTGAACGGTCTGGACGTGGAATGACATCCCCTGAGAAAGGAACACCTATGAAAATTATTCTGGATGCCATGGGCGGCGACAACGCGCCCCTGGCCCCTGTGGAAGGCGCGGTCCAGGCCGTGGAAAAGCTGGGCCTCAACGTGGCCCTGGCCGGGCAGCCGGAGGCCATCTACGGTGCCCTGGAAAAGCTGGGCCGTAAGGAGCTGCCCCAGGGCCTGGAGATCCTGCCCGCCTCCGAGGTCATCACCATGGAGGACAACCCCGCCCGGGCCTTTAAGGAGAAGAAGGATTCCTCCATGACCGTGGGCCTGCAGAAGCTCAAGGCCGGGGAGGCGGATGCCTTCGTCTCCGCCGGGTCCACCGGCGCGCTCCTGTCTGCGGCCACCCTGCTGGTCAAGCGGATCCGGGGCATCCGCCGGGCGGCTATGTGCCCCGTGGTCCCCACTGTGGCGGGGGGCTTCGTGCTCATCGACTGCGGTGCCACGGCGGAGTGTACCCCTGAGTACCTGCTGCAGTACGCCTACATGGGTACCTACTATGCCAAGCGGACCCTGGGCCTGGAGAACCCCCGGGTGGGCCTGCTGAACATCGGGACCGAGCCCAGCAAGGGCCTGTCCCTGCAGATCGAGACCCATGCCCTGCTGACCCAGGCCCACGAGGAGGGCCGGATCAACTTCATCGGCAACATCGAGGGCCGGGAGGCTCTGCTGGGTGCGGTGGACGTGCTGGTCACCGACGGCTTCACCGGGAACGTCTTCATGAAGACCTACGAGGGCGGCCTGCTGATGTTCTCCGACTTCTTGAAGAGCACCTTCCAGTCCAGCCTCTCCACCAAGCTGGGGTATCTCACCGTGAAGGACAAGATGGATACCTTTAAAAAGACCTTCAACCCCAATGAGGTGGGCGGCACCGCCATGGTGGGCATCTCCAAGCCGGTCATCAAGGCCCATGGCTCCTCCAACAGCTACGCCATCTACAACGCCCTGCAGCGGGCCAGGGAAATGGCCGAGTCCGACCTCATCGAGGACATCACCGCAAACATCGACCATATGCGCGTGACGGGCGGAAAAGCCGAGGAAGCGTGATTTTTTGCGTTTTCCTATTGACAGGGCGAGAAAATCTCCCTATAGTAATGTGTGCGAATAAAGCGATTCCAAAGGAGCCATAAGTCATGATTTTTGAAAAGATCCAAAAGATTATTGCCGAAGAACTCTGTGTGGAGCCTGACCGCATCACGTTGCAGGCCGATTTCATGGAAGACCTGGAGATGGACTCCCTGGACGTGGTGGAGATCATCATGAGCCTGGAAGACGAATTCGGCGTGGAGATCCCCGAGGACGCTGTCGAGGAGATCAAGACCGTGGAAGACCTGGTCAACTACCTGGCAAATAAGCTGGATATGTAATCGAAAGAACCTCCCTGCAACCCCCGTCCCTTTGGCCGGGGGTTGCATTGTGGAGTGCGTGAAAAGGAGTGTCAAACGTGATGAAGACCCTGGAAGAGAAAATAGGGTATACCTTCCGGGACCGCACGCTGCTGGAAAACGCCCTGACCCACAGCTCGTATGCCAACGAGCACCGGGAGAAGGGGATGCCCAGCAACGAGCGGCTGGAATTTTTGGGCGACTCCATTCTGGGCCTGGTGGTGGCAGATCACCTGTACCGGAACCGGCCTGATCTGCCGGAAGGGGACCTGACCCGCATCCGGGCGGCCCTGGTCTGCGAGGGCAGCCTGGTGGAGGTGGCAAAGAGCCTGGACCTGGGCAGCTATCTGAAGCTGGGACGGGGCGAGGAGAGCGGCGGGGGCCGGAAGCGTCCCTCCATCCAGGCCGACGCCGTGGAGGCCATGCTGGCCGCCGTCTATCTGGACGGCGGGATCGGTCAGGCCCGCAAGCTCATCCACGACCTGATCCTGAACCAGGAGCGGGAGAAGATCGCCAATGGCCGGGACTTTAAGACCACCCTCCAGGAGCTGATCCAGCGGGAGAGCGGCCAGGTGCTGTCTTACCGCCTGACGGGGGAGAGCGGCCCGGACCACGCCAAGATCTTCTGCATGGACGTGCTGCTCAACGGCAAGCCCATCGGCTCCGGCGAGGGCCGTAGCAAGAAGGAAGCCGAGCAGGCCGCCGCCAAGGCCGCTGTGTGTAAGCTGGAGCAGAAGGCATGAGCAAGAAGCAGATCCGAAATATCATCATCGCCCTGGTGCTGCTGGTGATCCTGCTGGTGGAACCCTTCTGGGGCTCCATCAAGGGAGCCATCACCGGGGAGGATGCCCAGACCGGGGCTTCCACGGAGGCCCCGCAGATCACCTGCACGGTGGAGGTCACCTGCGCGTCCGTGTGGGACAACACGGACCTGACCACCCCGGAGGTCCTGGAGCTGCTCCCTGAGGACGGGCAGCTCCTCCAGGCGACGGAAGTGACCGTCCCGGAGGGGAGCACCGTGCTGGAAGCCCTGCAGGCGGCTGCCAAGGAGGCCAAGCTCTCCGTGGTCACCTCCGGCTCTCCTGCCTTCGTGGAGAGCATCGGCGGCCTGGCCAACGGCGACGTGGGAGACGTGTCCGGCTGGACCTACACCCTGAACGAGGAATTCGTCCTGGAAAGCGCTGACGAGCAGACGGTCGCCCAGGATGACCAGGTGCTCTGGTCCTACGTTTGCACATGGGAATAACAGGAAAAGGTCTTTCTCGCCAGAGGGGGACCTTTCCTTTTTTAAGAAACGATGACGAGAGAAGAGAGGGAACTGAACTATGACCAAAAAGCTTTACGATCTGGACAGCCACCTGTCTGTTTTTACCGCCCAGGTCCTGGACTGCACACCCGCAGGGGAGGGACGCTGGGCAGTCCTGCTGGACCAGACCGCCTTCTTCCCGGAAGGGGGCGGCCAGCTCCCTGACCAGGGGTCCCTGGACCAGGCCCAGGTCCTGGACGTGCAGGAGACCGACCGTGGCATCCTCCACACCACGGATGCCCCCCTGCAGGCCGGAGCCACCGTCACCGGGCGGCTGGACTGGCCCCTGCGGTTCCGCCGGATGCAGTGCCACTCCGGCGAGCATGTGATCTCCGGCGTGGCCCACAGCCTGTATGGCTGCACCAACGTGGGTTTCCACATGGGGGAGAACGAGATCATCCTGGACTTTGATAAAGAGCTGACCCAGGAGCAGATGGACACCATCGAGACCACCGCCAACCGCATCATCTGGAGCAACCGGCTCATCACGGCGGAGTATCCCGATCCCGCCGTCCTGAAGGACCTGGACTACCGCAGCAAGCTGGACCTGACCGAGAACGTCCGCATCGTCACCATCCCTGACTGCGACGTGTGCGCCTGCTGTGCTCCCCATGTGAACTTCACCGGGGAGATCGGCATAGTAAAGCTCCTGTCCAGCATGCGCCACCGGGGCGGTATCCGGATCTGGATGGCCGCCGGGGAGATGGCCTGGCAGGACTACCGCAGCAAGCAGGACAATGTGGCGGCCATTTCTGCGGCTCTGTCCGTGAAGCAGCACGAGACCGCCCAGGGCGTGGCCCGGATGAAGGCCGAGCTGGAGGCAGTCAGCCAGACCCTGAAGGAGACCAAGATGGCCCTGGCCGCCGAGAAGTGCAAGGCCCTGCCGGAGACCGAGGGCAACCTGGTCCTCTTTGAGGCCGACCTGGACAGCCAGTCCATGCGCACCCTGGTCAACGCCGGGATGGAGCGCTGCGGCGGCATCTGCGCCCTGTTCGTGGGCCAGGACGGCCAGTACCGCCATGTGATGGGCAGCAAGACCGTGGACCTGCGGGCCCAGTCCAAGGCCATCCACCAGGCCCTGGGCGGCAAGGGCGGCGGCCAGCCCACCATGATCCAGGGCTCTGTCACCGCCACCCGGGCGGAGATCGAAGCCTACTTTGCCTGAGCGGAGGAAGACCATGGCCAAGAAGAACCTCCGGAACACCCGGGGCAAGATCGTCTCCGCCGCCTGGCGGCTCTTCTACGAGCAGGGCTACGAGGAGACGACGGTGGAGGAGATCATCGAGACCTCCCAGACCTCCAAGGGATCCTTCTACCATTACTTTGACGGGAAGGACGCGCTGCTGTCCACCCTCAGCGACCTGTTCGACGAGAAGTACGAGGCCCTGCAGGAGACCATGGACCCGGCCATGCCCGCCATGGACAAGCTCCTCTTCCTCAATGGAGAGCTGTTTGGGATGATCGAGGATTCCATCTCTATGGACCTGCTGGCCCGACTGCTGTCCACCCAGCTGGTGACCAGCGGCGAGCGGCACCTGTTGAACCAGAAGCGCACCTATTACCGGCTCCTGCGGAAGATCATCGCCCAGGGCCAGGAGGCCGGGGAGCTATCTGACCGGCAGAGCGTCAGCGAGATGGTGAAGCTCTACGCCCTGTGCGAGCGGGCCCTGATGTATGACTGGTGCCTGCGGGGCGGGGAGTACTCCCTGCGGCAGTATGCGGCCCAGACGCTGCCCAGCTTTCTCAGTAGCTTTTCTCCCGGTGAGGAGACCAAAAATCGTATAGAAGAAATCCCTTGATATTACAAGGGTTCTTTGAAAAAATTAAGAACGGAGTATAGACTTTAGTCTATACTCCGT
The DNA here is from genome assembly GCA_964401525.1 of uncultured Ruminiclostridium sp. Taxonomy (GTDB): domain Bacteria; phylum Bacillota; class Clostridia; order Oscillospirales; family Oscillospiraceae; genus Evtepia. Next base: position 2,279 of record CAYNZG010000070.1, on the reverse strand, counting down.
TCTGTATTGCGTTTTATGTTTCGTCGTGGTATGATAGCAAACGACATTATGATACGTTTTTTGAGAGAGAAACGTGACTTTACATCGAGGAGGAATCCCATCCATGACAACATCCCACATCCTCATCATTGCGACCATCGTGGTCTATCTGATCGCCATGGTCCTGGTGGGCGTCTACTACAGCCGCAAGGGCGGCAGCTCGACCTCCAGTGACTTCTACCTGGGCGGCCGTAAGCTGGGCCCCATCGTCACGGCTATGAGTGCCGAGGCTTCGGACATGAGCAGCTGGCTGCTCATGGGTCTGCCCGGCCTGGCCTACATCTCCGGTGTGGCAGAGCCCGGCTGGACTGCCATCGGTCTGGCCATCGGCACCTATGTCAACTGGCTCATCGTGGCCAAGCGCCTGCGGAACTACACCGTGTCCATCAAGGCTTTCACCATCCCCAGCTTCTTCTCCCGCCGGTATCACGATGAGCGGAACCTGCTGGCCTGCATCGCCGCCATCGTCATCCTAATCTTCTTCATCCCCTATACTGCCTCCGGCTTCAAGGCCATCGGCACCCTGTTCACCTCCCTCTTTGGCTGGGACTACCACGTCACCATGATCGTGGGTGCCATCGTGGTCATCGCCTACACCATCATGGGCGGCTACCTGGCCGTCTCCACCACCGACCTCATCCAGAGCATCGTCATGTCCTTTTCGCTGATCGTTATCGTGGTCTTCGGCATCAACCAGGCCGGCGGCTGGGACGCTGTGGTGGCCAATGCCCAGGCTCTGCCCGGCTATCTGAACCTGACCCAGGGCCACAACATGGCCGAGGGTGTGGCCTCCCACTACAGCGGCCTGAGCATCGCATCCACCCTGGCCTGGGGCCTGGGCTACTTCGGTATGCCCCACATCCTGCTGCGGTTTATGGGCATTGAGGACGCCAACAAGCTCAAGACTTCCCGCCGCATCGCCACCGTCTGGGTGGTCATCTCCATGTTTATCGCCATTGGCATCGGAATCATCGGCTATAGCGTGACCCAGGCCGGCAACATCCCCTTCCTGGCTACCAGTGCCGAGTCCGAGACCATCATCATCGTGCTGGCCAACCTGCTGAGCCAGTTCGGCCCCGCCCTGGCGATCATGGGCGGTCTGGTCCTGGCCGGTATCCTGGCCTCCACCATGTCCACTGCCGACTCTCAGCTGCTGGCTGCTGCATCCAGCGTGTCTCACGACCTGCTGGAGGGCTTCTTCGGCATGAAGCTCAGCGTGCAGCGCTCCATGACCGTGGCTCGTGTCACCGTTCTGGGCATTGCCCTGGTGGCCATCTTCCTGGCCTGGGATCCCAACAGCTCGGTCTTCCGCATCGTCTCCTTCGCCTGGGCCGGCTTCGGCTCCGCCTTCGGTCCCGCCATGCTGTGCTCCCTGTTCTGGAAGCGCGCTACCAAGCAGGGTGTGCTGGCCGGTATGATCGCCGGTGCAGCCATGGTCTTCATCTGGAAGTATGGCATCGCCACCCTGGGCGGTGTCTGGGCCATCTATGAGCTGCTGCCCGCTTTCCTGGTGGGTCTGGCCGTCATCATCGTGGTCTCCCTGCTCACGCCCGCGCCCTCTCAGCAGATCGTGGACGAGTTCGACGCAGTCGGCAAGATGTAATTCTAATATCGTTTTTAAAAGCTCCCGGTGCAAAGCACCGGGAGCTTTTGTGTGTCTAAATTTCCGATACCTTTCCTGATTTTCCCTCACAGGGTATTGACCACGTTCCCGCGCGCCCAGCTGGTGGGCGCGCCATGGACAGCCTGTCGATCCAGGGCCGCAGGTACGATGGCAGGATATGCCCCACAGCCTTTGCAGGGCCTGGACCACTTCAACGGGGTCCAGGGGCTTTGCTCCGGCGCTCTTTTCCCCCATTTTCTCCGGAGAAAATGGGGCCCTACGGGAGGCACAGTGTCGTAGCAGAGGGTCCTTACTTAGGTTTTGACAGCAAAAAACCCGCCCCATGACAATGTCATGGGGCGGGTCGAAAAAGCACAGTTGAAGAAAAATTACTTCAGGGTGACCTTTGCGCCAACGTCTTCCAGCTTCTTCTTCAGCTCTTCAGCCTCGTCCTTGGAGATGCCTTCCTTGATAGCCTTGGGGGCAGCCTCGACGACAGCCTTAGCGTCAGCCAGGCCCAGGCCGGTGATCTCGCGGACAGCCTTGATGACCTTGACCTTCTCGGAACCGAAGTTCTCCAGAACGACGTCGAACTCGGTCTTCTCCTCAGCAGCGGGAGCAGCAGCGCCAGCAGCGG
>CAYNZG010000069.1:0-7080 GCA_964401525.1 uncultured Ruminiclostridium sp. | reverse complement strand
TCCCGCAGCAGGGTGATGGCCGCGCTGGTGGCGGTGTTGCAGGCCACCACGATGGCCTTGACCCCTTCCTGTACCAGTCCCGCCGCAGCCTGTAAGGTCAGGGCCCGGACCTGGTCCAGCGTCTTTTCCCCGTAGGGGGCGTTGGCCGAGTCCCCGAAAAAGAGGAAATCCTCTTGGGGCAGCAGGGCAGTGCAGGCCCGCAGCACGCTGATGCCCCCCAGGCCGGAGTCGAACACGCCGATGGGCTGTTCCCGCTTGTCCATATGTCTCCCCCTCTCGTATCGTTCGCGTCCCCTTAGTATACCACCATTTTCCTGTCTTTGCCACAGGATTTTTCGCTTCTCCGCCCTGCCTCCGGGCCTGCCGGACCGGGAAAACGCCCCCTCCTGGCGAAGAAAGGGGAGCAGGGCAGGAGAGAGGGCGGGGAAAACGCGAAATCAGGGGGATTTTGATGCGCTTTTGATGCGGACTATTTCGTACAATAACAGGACCTCTCAGGACAGCTTTTTTCCCGGGAGGATTTTGATAAAAGGTGATGCGTGTGAAGCGAAGCAAGCTTGCTGTTTCGGTGAAACTGACGGTCCTTTGGTTTGTGGTGTGCCTGGTGGTCTTTGCCGGGGCATCCCTGATCCGGGCCGGGATAGAAAATAATAAGGAATGGATCAACCCCTATCTGGACGTGAACGAAAAGATGTGGAGTTACCAGTACATTACCGAGCTGAACAAGGCAAAGGTCCTGCCCGACGCGGAGAAGTTCGAGCCTACCCTGGAGGAGACCCGCGGCAACCTGATCCTCTACCTTTATAACATGGATCAGGAACCCTTTGCCGAGCGAGACAAGGTCCAGCCGGACAAGGACGCGGCGGTCCCCGCCTTTGAGGACGTGCCCCAGGATTCGACCTATTACGACGCGGTCTGCTGGGCTTATGAGATGGGCCTGGCCTCCGGCGTGGACGAGACCCACTTTGCCCCGGACGAGCCTCTGAACCGGGAGCAGGTCTGCACCATCCTGGCCCGCTTTGCCGCCATGGAGAAGCTGGAGCTCATCCAGGTGAAGGAGACCAACCAGTTCAAGGACTCCCTCTACATCTCGTCCTATGCCCGCAGCGGAGTCACTGCCTGCCAGATCTCCGGCGTGGTCACCGGCTATGACGACGGGTTCTTCTACCCCACCAACACCATGACCCGCCAGGAGTGCGCCGCCGTGGTCTACCGGGTCATGATCGCGGCCAAGACCGAGATCCCTGAAGGGGTCCGGCTGGTGGACCTGTCCGCCGGGGCGTATGACGACCTCTACCAGAGCTACACGGACATCCCCTTCACCTCGCTGCTGGCTGCCACGGAGGAGCCCGGCCCGGTGAGCTTCTTCGACAAGTCCGTCTTCATCGGCGACTCCATCTCCGTGACCCTGGAGAGCTACTGCGCCGCCAGCGGAGCCCTGGGCAAGGCCCAGTTCCTCTGCGCCGGCAGCATGAGCCCCACCAATATGCTCACCGGCAAGATCCTGCCGGAGTACCCCAAGGGATCCGGCCAGAAGCCCCCCATCCAGGACAGCGTGGCCGCCACCGGGGCCGAGGTGGTCTATATCATGCTTGGCATGGATAACATTGCCTATGGCGTGGAGAAGGCCAGCAGCGACTATGTGACCATCATCAACAACATCCTGACGAAGAACCCCGATGTCCACATCGTCGTCCAGTCGGTGACGCCCATGACCTCGGACAGCCCCCGGGCCAACGCCACCCTGAACAACGAGATCATCGAGCAGTTCAACAAGAAGATGCAGGGCATCTGCGAGGAGAACCGGTGGTACTACCTGAATGTGGCGGAGAAGTTCAAGGATGCCGACGGCGGGCTGATCCCGTCCTATTGCAGCGACAAGACCTCCATGGGTATGCACTTCACCTATGAGGGGGCCAAGGTCTGGGTGGATTACCTGCTGAACCACATCCCCCAGGAGCTGTTATAAAATCGTCAGAGAATCGTAAGAAAATCGTGAGGATCCTCGCAGGATAGAACGGTAGGATAGACAGGAAAGGGAGGATCTTTATGATGATGAAACAGAAACCTATGTTTGGGCTTGGGCTGGCGGCGTGTCTTCTGGCCCTGACCCTGTGCGGCTGCGGCCAGACGGACCCGGCCGAACCGACCCAGGAACCGGAGGAGGAGCAGGAGGCCGTTTTTGAGCCCCTGGTGCCGGAAAGCGAACCTGTCTCCGCCGACTGGTTCCAGGACGCGGCCTTTGTGGGGGATTCGGTATCGGTGATGCTGGAGACCTACAACGCCAGCTCCGAGGAGTTAGGCACCCCGGACTTCTTCTGCACGGTGAGCCTCAGCCAGCAAAACGCCATGGCCTACGCCGCCGGGGACCAGCGGCTGCCGGAGTATCCCAAGGGCTCCGGCCAGTATCCCAAGGTGGAGGACGGCCTGGCCGCCAGCGGTGCCAACAAAATTTATGTGATGCTGGGCATGAATTGTATCGCCGGGGGTGTTGACAGAGCGTGTCAGGATTTGGTAACATTGATCGATAAGATCCTGGAGCAGTCTCCCGAGGCCGCCATCCTGGTGGAGTCTGTCACTCCCATGACGGCCACCAGCCCCCGGGCGGATGCGGCTTTGAACAACGAGACCATCGCAGCCTATAACGAGAAGGTCCGGACCGTCTGCCAGGAGCGGGGCTGGTATTTCGTGAATGTGGCCGAAGCGGTCTCCGATGAGAACGGCTTCCTGCGGGATGAGTTCAGCGGAGACAAGGCCATGGGGATCCACTTTAATTACGACGGTGCCAAGGCATGGACCGACTATCTGCTGACCCATGTGCCCGACGCACTGAAGTAAAGATAGAATTTTTACGGAGGATGAATGAGAAGATGAAACGGTTTTTGACTTTGCTGATGGCCCTGACCCTGCTGCTGGCTCTGTGCGCCTGCGGCGGCGAAGAGCAGCCTGCGGCCGACGAGGGGAACGCCGGCCAGACCCAGACCGACAGCCAGGAGGAGAACGCCCCCGCTGCTGACGTGGATCTGGAGGCCCTGAAGACCCAGATGATCTCCGACGCCGGTTACACCGACTACATCGACGTGCCCGCCGAGAACCTGGGCAACGTCTACGGCATCGAGGCTGACCAGGTGGCCAGCGCCGCTGCCTTCAACGCCATGGCCGGCGGGGCCTTCCCCGAGGAAGTGGTCATGGTCAAGGCTGCGGACGAGTCCGCTGCCGCCGACGTGGCTTCCAAGCTGGAGGCTAAGCTGGATGCCATCGCCCAGCAGGCTGCTTCCTATGATCCCGACAGCCTGGAGCTGGCAGAGAACTGCGCCGTGATCACCGACGGGGTGTATGTGGGCCTGTTCTTCTCCCAGCACTATGATGCCATGGTCTCCACCTTCGAGAACGCCATCGGCTGATATCTAACATCATTGCACTGCCGGGCGATCGTCTGATCGCTCGGCAGTCTTTACAGGAGGAACCATATCCCATGGTCTTTTCAAGCTTGCCCTTTCTCTTTCTGTTCCTGCCGGTGGTGCTGCTGGTCAGTCACCTGCTGCCCTTCCGGGCCAGGAACTTCTTCCTTTTGCTGGCGAACTTAGTCTTCTATGCCTACGGTGAGCCGATCTACATCCTCATCATGCTGGGGTCCATCCTGGTGAACTTCTTCTGCGGTGTCCTCATGGGCAAGCAGTCCAGCCGGGGCCGCCAGAAGGCGGTGCTGGTGGTGGGCATCGTCCTGAACCTGCTGGCCCTTGGGGTCTTTAAGTACGCGGGCCTGTTCGTGGGGACCTTCAAGAGCCTTTCCGGCCTGGACAGCATCCCCGATGTGAACATCGCCCTGCCCATCGGCATCAGCTTCTATACCTTCCAGGCGGTGTCCTACCTCATCGACGTGTACTGGAAGGACTGCGAGCCCTCTGGAAACTTCGTGAACTTCGCCTGCTACATCTCCCTCTTCCCTCAGCTCATCGCCGGTCCCATCGTCCGGTATAAGGACGTGAATGACCAGCTGGTCTCCCGGAAGGAGACCTGGGAGGGCTTCAACGACGGCGTGCGCCTGTTCGTGGTGGGCATGGCCAAGAAGGTCCTGCTGGCCAACCAGTTCGGTGTCCTGTGGGACAGCGTGTCGGCCAATCCCACCGAGGCCGGGGCCCTGGCCGCCTGGTGCGGCGCGGTGGCCTACAGCCTCCAGCTCTACTTTGACTTCTCCGGCTACTCCGACATGGCCCGGGGCCTGGGCAAGATGCTGGGCTTCGACTTCTGCATCAACTTCAACTATCCCTATATCTCCAAGAGCGTCACCGAGTTCTGGCGGCGCTGGCACATCTCCCTGTCCACCTGGTTCCGGGACTATGTGTACATCCCTCTGGGGGGCAACCGCTGCGGGAAGGTCCGCCAGTGCGTGAACATCTTCGTGGTCTGGGGCCTCACCGGCTTCTGGCACGGGGCAGGGTGGAACTTCCTGTTCTGGGGCCTGTACTACGGCGTGCTGCTGCTGCTGGAAAAGCTCCTGCTGGGCAAGTACATCCGCAAGCTGCCCGCCCCCGTGCAGCATCTCTATGCCATGGTCATCGTGGTCATCGGCTGGGTGTTCTTCGCCTCGCCGGACCTGTCCACCGCCCTGGGCTACCTGGGGGTCATGTTCTCCCTGGAGGCCGGGACCATGGGCGGTCCCGCCCTGGTGCTGCCCTGGGTGGGCATGGGCATCCTGGGCGTGGTCGCGGCTACCCCCCTGGCCAAGCGGGCCTGGGAGAAGGTCCAGGCTGCCAAGGTCATGCCTCTGGCCGAGGCCGTGCTGGTCCTGGCTGCTCTGCTGCTGTGCGTGGCAAGCCTGGTCAGCGACAGCTACAATCCCTTCCTGTATTTCCGGTTTTAAGAGGGGGCGACCATCATGAAAAAATTCTATCACGTTTTGCCTGCGGTGGTCTTCCTGCTCTTTGTGGCGGTCATGACCCTGCTGCTCCTGGTGCTGCCCAACAAGGAATACTCCGAAAACGAAAAGCGGAACCTGGCGGGCACGCCGGAGGTCAGCACCGAGGCCCTGTTGGAAGGCGACTTCCAGAACGAACTGGAGACCTTCGCTGCTGACCAGATCCCCGGCCGGGACTTCTTCGTGGGCGTGAACGCCTACTGGACCCTGTTCACCGGGCGCAACGCCGCCCAGGACATCTATTACTGCGACGACGGCTACCTCATCAACGCCCCGGAGACCTACAACGAGCAGGTCTTCACGGATAATCTGACCCGCTTCGACCAGTTCGCCGCCCAGGCGGGGGTCCCGGCGGACCTCATCATGGTGCCCTCCACGGGCTACATCATGGAGGAGGTCCTCCCGGCCAACCACGGGGCCTACCACGACGACCTGCTCTACGACAAGGCCGGGGAGCTGCTGCAGCACACCGGGCTCATCGATGTGCGCGAGACCCTTCGGGAGGGGACCGATGCCGGGCAGGTGTGCTACAAGACCGACCACCACCTGACCTCCTATGGCAACTACCTGCTGTATAAGGACTTCCAGATCGCCCACGAAAAGAGCTACAACTCCCGGGATGCCTACACCGCCACCAGCTACGACGGCTTCTACGGCACAACCTGGTCCGGCAGCGGCTACTGGTTCACTCCCGCCGACGCGGTGGAGCTGTGGGACAGCGGCATCCAGGTCCAGGTGACCCTGCGGGACGGGGACCAGCGGGTCCAGTCGGACAGCCTCTTCTTCCCGGACCACCTGGAGAACATCGACAAATATCCCGTCTTCTTAGACGGCAACCACAGCCTGGCGGCCATCTCCAATCCCCAGGCCGAGGGCGGAGCTCTCCTGGTCATCCGGGACTCCTACGCCCACTGCTTCTCTACCTTCCTGGCGGAGGGCTACCAGACCGTCTACCTGGTGGACCTGCGGTACTACCGCGACTCCCTCACCGAGTTCATGCAGGAGCACAAGGTGGACCGCATCCTCTATCTCTACGGCGTGGATAACCTCATGACCGACACCAACTCCGCCTGGCTCCGGTAAAGGACCAATGCGTATTCTTGCTTGTCAATTCCTCGTTGGGGTGCTATGATACAGGCAAGAATACCAGGAGAGGGGGAGGGCCATGCGCATCATCCTCATTGACCCGGATCAGGAAGCGCTGGCGGCGGCAGCCGACCAGGTCCGGCGGGTCCAGCCCCAGGCAGAACTGCACACCTTCCCCGACCGGGAGGCCCTGGACCGGTGGTTAGGGACCCATCAGCCCCACCGTCTGCGGGTCCAGACCTTTGGCAACTTCGAGGTCTTCTGCGACGGCAAGCACGTCCGCTTCCGCCGCCGCCGGACCAAGGAGCTGTTCGCCTATCTCATCGACCGGCGGGGGGCGGGCTGCACCATGGGGCAGCTCATCTCTGTTTTGTGGGAGGGGCGGCCGGACACGGAGAGCGTGCGGAGCCAGCTCCGCAGCCTCATCACCGACCTGCGGACCACCTTCCGGATGCTGAAGGTGGAGGCCGTCATCATCAAGCAGCGGGACCTCATCGCTGTGGACCCGGACCGGGTGGACTGCGACTATTACCGCTTCCTGGCCGGAGACCCCGGGGCCATCAGCGCTTTCCGGGGAGAATACATGACCAACTACTCCTGGGGAGAGACCACTCTGGGGGCTTTACAGCAAAAGAAATAACAGGCGACGCGCGGCTCTTTTGGGAGCGGCGCGTTTTCTGTTTTTCCCGGGTGGACAAAACCCCCAGGGGGTTGACAGAGATTTAACATTTCCTTAACATGAAGGTGGTTTTCTTTTTCACATCGGGATTTTACACTGGGTTTACAGAACGAACAGATTAGAAGGGAGAGGTTTCGTGGAACGGATCTATTTGCTGGAGGACGACGACAGCATCCGTAAATTGGTGACCTATGCCCTGGTCAGCCAGGGGTATGAGGCCCAGGGCTTTGCCAGACCGTCAGAATTTTGGAAGGCCATGGCCGGGCAGCACCCGGACCTGGTCCTGCTGGATATCATGCTGCCGGAGGAGGACGGCCTCTCCGTGCTGCACAAGCTCCGCGGCGCTGCCGACACCCGGCGGCTCCACATCATCATGCTCACCGCCAAGAACACTGAG
>CAYNZG010000068.1:0-7094 GCA_964401525.1 uncultured Ruminiclostridium sp. | reverse complement strand
ATGGACAAGGATACCCTGCTGAAGTACGTGCGTACCGGCAAGAAGTAAGAACTTCTTCCGATAAAAATACGCAAAGAACACACAACCAAATATGAAGGAGGAACCTAAAATGAACAAGAAGTTTCTTAGCATCATTCTGGCAACTCTGATGTGCGGTTCTCTGCTGGCTGGCTGCGGCGGCAGCGAGGGCGGCGAAGGCGGCGGTGAGGCTGCTGATGGCGAAGTTTACGAACTGCGCATCGCAACCCACTACAACCAGGAGCACCTGGGCTATGCTGCCCTGCAGCGCATCGAGGAAAAGCTGGAGACCGAGTCTGACGGCCGTCTGGACGTGACCCTGTACCCCTCTTCTCAGCTGGGTGACTACACCCTGACCTTCCAGGAGCTGACCGAGGGTACCGTGGACATGGCTCTGATCCCCATCCCCTCTGAGTACGATTCCCGCCTGGAGATGAACTTCATCCCCTACATGATCGACGGTTATGACGGTCTGGAAGCAGCCTTCGGTCAGGACTCCTACTTCTTCGGTAAGTACACCGAGATCATGGGCGACCTGAACATCCACCTGCTGGGTATGTACGTGGAAGGCATGATCGGCTTCGGCTTCGCAACCGAGCCCGCCAACTACAACGATGCTTCCGCTGACAAGCACGACCTGATGGTCCGTGCTCCCGCTATCGAGGTCTACAACCTGGTCACCGAGGACATGGGCTTCTCCGCAACCACCATTCCTTACTCCGATCTGTACACTGCAATGCAGACCGGCGTCTGCGACGGTTGGGTCGGCGGCACTCCTCAGCTGAACTACAGTGACTTCCGTGACGTCATCAAGTACTATGTTCCCTACAACGTCTTCGCAGAGAACATCGGCTTCCTGATGAGCCAGGATGTCTATGACGGTATGCCCGAGGACCTGCAGGCTCTGATCGACGAGACCTTCATGGAAGAGTCTGTCAACTCCTTCGCCAACGCTAAGAGCGGCGACGAGGAAGCTGTCCAGAAGATGGCCGACTACGGCATCACCATCCTGGAGCTGACCGATGACGAGCTGGCTGCTTACAAGGCAACCGTGATCGAGAACACCTGGCCCAAGCTGGGTGCTAACATCGGCCAGGACATCCTGGACGAGCTGATCGCAGCTAACACCTGATCAAGTTTTTGATCGTTGCGTTGCGCATCTTCGCGGCGCAAGCACTGTGATGTGATTTGCCTGGGGTGTGTTACGGGCAATGAAACAGAACGATGCGAGCCGGGGTGCCCCGTGGTGCCCCGGCTCGTTTTAGCGAAACAAACAGAACGATCCACCTACTGCATTAAGAAACAAAGGGAGAGAAATTATGTCCAGCAAATCCTTTGCACTGACGCAGTCCAAGGGATGGAAGGGCCTGGCCTGGCTGATCAAGTGGCTGATGATCGCGTGCAGCATCATCTCCACTGCCTGCATGGTCTATTCCGTCGTGCTGCGTTATGTATTCAAGGGCAACTTCTACGGTTCCGACGAAGTTATCATGCTCTTCGCCTTCTGGCTGTACTTCATGGGTGCAGTCTACGGCTCCTATGAAAACAGCCACATCAAGGCTGACCTCCTTAACGTGTATATCAAGAATATGCGCAAGAAGGACGCTGTGGCTCTGCTGTCCCAGCTGCTGACCATCGTGGTCAACACCATGGTCCTGATCTGGGCTATTCGTTACTTTGGCTCCGAGATCGCCAAGGGCGGCCTGTCCACCGGCCTGAAGATCCCCCTGGTGATCCCCAAGTCCGCCGTCTTCTTCGGCTTCCTGCTGATGGAGTTCTACCATGTGGTCTACTTCATCCAGCACACCATCACCTACATCCGCAAGGGTTACTTCTCTGAGCCTCAGGAAGGCGACTATGTCACCGAAGCCCTCAAGGCAAAGTTCCCCGAATGTACCGCACCCACCAAGGCAGAGGCTATGGCTGCTGCCGCTGCTGATGCTGCCGCTGCCAAGGCAGAGGAAGCATCTCACACTGCCAACAAGAAGGAGGCTGATCAGTAATGGATATCGAAGTTATCATTTCCCTGGTTATCCTGGTCGTCGGCCTGATCCTCGGTATGCCCATCCCGTTCTCCTTTGGTGCATCCTTCCTGTGGCTGACCTACTCCATGGATTTCAACCCCAACACCCTGCTGGCTTCTGGTTATACCCAGATCAACTCTGTGGTGCTGCTGGCCATCCCCCTGTTCGTTCTGGCCGGTAAGATCATGGAGAAGGGCCAGATAGGTGATGCCCTGATCGGTCTGGTCGAACGGTTCGTCGGCTGGGCCAAGAGCGGCCTGGGCGCTGCTGCCGTCGTGGTCAGCGCCGTGTTCGGCTCCATCTCCGGTTCCGCTTCCGCAACCCTGTCCTGCATCGGCTCCCTGATGTATCCCCGTATGCTGAAGGCCGGCTATCCCAAGGGCTACACCGCTGCTCTGCTGGCAGCTGCCTGCCCCCTGGGCCTGCTGATCCCCCCCAGCTCCGCACAGATCCTGTATGCATGGTCCTCCGGTACCTCCGTGCTGGCCTGCTTCACCGCAACCATCATCCCCGGCCTGATCCTGGTCTTCTTCCTGTGCCTGGTGAACGCTATCATGTGCCGCAAGCTGGACCTGCACAAGTTCGAGAAGGAAGAGGGTTCCTGGCTGGTGAACACCGGTAAGGCTACCGTCCACGCTATCCCCGCGCTGCTGATGCCCGTCATCATCCTGGGCGGCATCTACGGCGGCATCATGACTGCCACCGAGGCAGCTGCTATCTCCGTGGCTTACGCTATCCCCGTCGGCTTCCTGGTCTACAAGGGCCTGAAGGGCAAGGGCTTCGTCCAGGCTCTGGAAGAGTCCGCCTCTACCACCGGCGTTATCATGGTCATGTTCTTCATGGTCATGATCTTCAGTAAGCTGCTGACTATGCTGAACGTGCCCAGCCAGATCGCTCACTCCCTGCTGAGCCTGACTGACAACCACTACCTGATCCTGATGATGATCAACATCTTCATGGTCATCATCGGCATGATCATGGACGATACCTCCGGCATGCTGCTGTGCACCCCCATCCTGCTGCCCATCGTGACCAGCATCGGCATCCACCCCGTTCACTTCGCTGCTATCATCGGCGTGAACCTGGGCATGGGCAACATCACCCCGCCCACCGCTCCCATGCTGTATCTGTCCGGCCGTGTTGTCGGTGCAAAGATCAACACCATGCTGAAGCCTATCATGATCTTCATCATCTTCGCCTGGATCCCCACCCTGCTGCTGACCACCTACGTCCCCGCAGTGGCTACCACCCTGCCCAAGATGATGATGCCCCAGCTGTTCATGTAAGAACAGTCGGACATTCTCATGTCTCACACGAAAGCCCTGGCCGTATGGCCGGGGCTTTTCTGCATACGGAAGAGCTTGCAATGATTCCTGCTTGATCGGTGAGGTTTGATGCGCTTCTTGCATAAAATGTTGCAAAAAACCGGAATCGTCAAAATAATACGAAAATATACCGGAAGAAACGCATAAAACGACAAAAATAGTGACAGGAATAAAAAATATCTTGCAAATTCTTCGGCCAAGTGTTATAGTGTCACCTGTGATAAATAAGGAATGATAGGAGGGACCCATGATGAATCCCCGTACGACCTCATCCACCTGCATGGATGGACCGGTTCTTCTGATCGATGCCTGTTATACGCTGACCGAAGAATATCGCACGCTCCTGCAGCGCATGGGCCAGGCCAACCAGCTGACGGAAAATGAAATGCTGGTGCTGGTCCACCTAGCGCAGAACCCTGCGGCCTGCACCCAGAAAAAGTTACAGGCCACCAACCTGCGCCTTTCCATGTCGTCCATCTGCCGGGCGGTGGAGTCCCTGCGCAGAAAGGGCTACCTGACCACGGAGCTGGACGAGAACGACCGCCGCTCCTGGATCATCCATCTGGAGCAGAGCGGGGCAGACTTGGCGGCCAACTTTCGGAAGAGTCTCGACCGTTGGCTGGAAAATGTGTTCCGCAGCCTGCCCGGCGTGGACCGGGAGCTTTTCTTAGCGACCCTTTCCAAGGCGGCCTTGGCAGCCAACGACCGCAGAGCGTTCGACGATGCGGCCGCCATTTGACGCGGTCCTGTCTTTTTGCTTTTTCCGGCCAAGTTCTTGGCTTGTATCCTAACCCCCTTTCTTGAACGGCCCCGGGTTTCCGGGGTCGTTCTCTTTGTCTAAAAAATTATTGACAGACGATAATTTCTGTGGTATGCTCAAAATGAAATTATCGAAAAACAATAATTCTGAACGGAGGTGCCCGTATGAAGTCTCTGCGAAGCTCGTTTGCCTTTTGGCTTGCCCTGGAGGCGGTGGTCCTGCTGGTCCTGACATGGGTCAGCGGGGGAGAGGGCGGAGGGAGCAGCGGTGTGCTGGCCGCGCCCTTTACCCAGCTTGGCTACGGCCTGCGGCTCCTGTCCCTGTCCGGGGCGGCGGGGAATGCCTTGGCCATCGTGCTCTATGTCCTGCTCTGCCTGGTCCCGGCAGGGGCCCTGTTGGTGCTCCGCCGGAAACGGCCTCTGGCCGGGGAGGACAGTCTGCTGGTCCTGCTGACAGTGGTTCTCTTTCCTGTGCTGTATTGCATGGTGAACCCCGGTGTCCTTCCGGCTCCCTGGGGCATCCTGGGGACCGGGTGCCTGGAGCTGCTGGGCGGCGCAGTCTATGCCATCCTGCTGGCCTATGCGGTCCTGCGGCTACTGCGCCGATTCCTGGCGGCGGATAGCCCGGCCCTCCGGCGGTATGGGCGGCTTCTGTGGCGGGTCTTAGCGGTGATCTTTGTGTACCTGGCCTTTGGCTCCTGCTTCCGGGAACTGCTCTCCGGCTGGGACCAGGTCCTGGCGGGGAACCAGGGCAATGAGAGTGTCCTGACTGCCACGGGCCTCCTGCTGGTGCTTCGCTGGCTGGGGGCGGCGCTGCCTTACCTTCTGGCGGCCTGGGTCGCTCTGACGGCGTGGGACCTGACCGCAGCCCTGGAGACCGGAGAGACCCAGCAGATCCTGCCAACGGCAGAGCGTCTGTCCCGGCGGTGCGCGGGCAGTCTGGCGGCGACGGTGGTGGTCACGGTGGTGCTGGACCTGTTGCAGCTCTGGTTCCTGCGGGTCTTGTATGCCGTCCACATCAGCGTCTATCTGCCGGTGCTGCCCCTGGCCTTTGTGTTGGGCGTGTTGCTGCTGGTCCAGGTCATCCGGGAAAATCGCCGCTTGCAGGATGACAACGACCTGTTTATCTGAGGAGGCAGACCATGGGGATCCAAGTGCATTTAGATACCGTGCTGAAGGAACGGGGCATGACGGCCAAGGAGCTCTGTGCCAAGGTGGGCATCACCGAGGCCAACCTGTCCATCCTGCGCAGCGGCAAGGCCAAGGGCGTGCGGTTCCACACCCTGAACCGCATCTGCTACTTCTTAGACTGTGACGTGGGCGATATCCTGCGATTTGATGGAAAGGAGGAAGACAGCGTATGAAGAAGCGTATGTTTGTGCTGCTGGCGGCTGGGGTGCTGATCGCAGGTCTGCTGACTCTGGACGGCTGCCAGCTGGCCAGGGAGGAGGGGGCTGCCTCCGGGGACCGGCTTATCGGGGTCTATGTGACCAAGGAATATCTGGACCTGCTGGATATGGAGGCCTACCTCAACGACCACATGGGGCAGGTCCTGGGGGGAGACTCCTTTACCATAGAGGGTGACACCAGCGCCTATGAGGGGCGGATCTACGCGGTGAACGACTCCACCGATTCGCTGGAGCCAAACTACACCTTCCCCGATCTGGACGGGGTGGCCATCTACTGCGTGGAGGCGAAGGATCCGGACAGGGGAGAGAGCTGCTGGACCTCCGGCCCCGGCTCGGAGGCCTGGATGCACGTGAACTATGGGGTGGAGGATGGCCAGGAAAGCATCGAGATCACCGCTGATCTGTATGTCTCTGACCAGGTCTCCCACCACGCCATGTACGCCAATCCCATGTATCAGACGGCGGACGGAAGGGTCTATCTCTGCAGCGGCACGGGGGCCAGCAGCGACCTGCGGGAGGGCGGTACCCTCAGCCAGACGGTGGAGGAGACCACCACCCTGACCCAGAACGGAGAGACTAAGCAGGTCCGGTACAAGGTGACCGTCAGCATGACGGCCATTCCTCCGGCGGAGACCATTCGGGTGGTCCAGATGAGCCAGGACAACGAGGTCCTGGCTGCCCAGGACTTCCCGGCGGACCAGGTCCCGGCGGAGTTTACGCCGGACTGGAACACGGCCTATCTGCTGGTGGAGAGCCACAGCGGCGACACGGTGACCCGGGAACTCTATGACCGGGAGGAGGAGAGCTTCCGCTCCTATCAGGGGTCGGAGACGGGCTTCTTCTCCTGGACCGACACGGTCCTCCACTGGCCGGAGCCATAAGCGAAACATGAGTCTTTCGTGATAGCCCCAACAGGGTATGGACCACGGTACCGCGCGCCCAGCCGGTGGGCGCGCCATGGACAGCCTGTCGATCCGGAGCCGCAGGCACGATGGAGCGGTAGGACCACACCCTGGGCAGGGCCGCACCCACCTCCACGGGGTCCAGGGGCAAAGCCCCGGCGCTCTTTTCTCCCGATTTTCTCCGGAGAAAATCGGGGTCCTGCCGGAAGGTGCGGTCCCTTTTTGAGCAACTGAAATGCCCCCGTCTGTTCACGCGTTCGGTGAACGGACGGGGGCGCTGTTTATTCGTTGTTCGCTTCTTCTTCCGCGATTTCTTTCAGCAGCTTTTTGTCTGCCTTGGAGGACAGGTCCAGCTTTTCGTACATATCCGGGCGGCGGTCCCGGGTGCGGACGATGGCCTGCTTCCGCCGCCACTTGGCGATGTTGGCGTGGTGGCCGGAGAGGAGGATGGGGGGGACCCGGCGGTCATGCCAGACCTCCGGGCGGGAGTACTGGGGACACTCCAGCAGGCCGTCCCAGTGGCTCTCCTCGGTGAAGCACTCGGGATCGGAGAGGACCCCGGGCACCAGGCGGCAGACGGCATCTGCCACGGCCATGGCGGGGATCTCGCCGCCGGTGAGGACGAAGTCGCCAAGGGAGATCTCCTCGTCCACGCAC
>CAYNZG010000067.1:0-7099 GCA_964401525.1 uncultured Ruminiclostridium sp. | reverse complement strand
GGCCTTGATGGCCTGCAGCTCCTCCATGAGGGCTTCGTCCACGTGGAGACGACCGGCGGTGTCTAAGAAGACCATGTCGTTGCCGTGCTTTTTGGCGTGCTCGATGGCTGCCTGGGCGATGGTCACGGGGTTTTCCTGGCCCATCTGGAACACCGGGATGTTCAGCTGCTGACCCACCACTTCCAGCTGCTGGATGGCAGCGGGGCGGTAAATGTCGCAGGCGGCCAGCAGGGGACGCTTGCCGTTCTGCTTGCGCATGAGACCGGCCAGCTTGGCGGCGTTGGTGGTCTTACCTGCGCCCTGCAGGCCGACCATCATGACCACCGTGGGGGGCTGGGAGGCGATGGAGATCTTGGCACCGCCGCCACCCATCAGATCGATCAGCTCCTGGTTGACGATCTTGACGATGGCCTGGGCGGGGGTCAGGCTCTCCAGGACTTCGGTGCCCACAGCCTTTTCCGTGACGCTCTTGATAAAGTCCTTGACGACCTTATAGCTGACATCTGCCTCCAGAAGAGCCAGACGGATCTCGCGCATTGCTTCCTTCACGTCAGCCTCGGTGAGGCGGCCTTTGTTCCGCAGTTTTTTGAACGCGGAGGAGAGTTTTTCGGTCAAACCTTCAAATGCCATTGGAACTCACTCCCTCTCAAGGTCGTCGATGGCTGCGCTGAACTGCGAGCACAGGCTGTCCAGCTCCCGGTTTTTCAGCCGGGTCTGGTTCAGGTCCTGCATCTGGGTGCAGATCTCTTTCAGTGCTGCCGTGGTGGCCCGGGTGCGGTGATACCGCTGGATGAGACCGGTCTTTTCCTCGATGTCCTCCAGGGCCCGTTCTGCCCGGACGATGATATCCCGGACACCCTGGCGGGTGATGTCGTAGTTCTCTGCGATCTCAGCCAGGGATAGGTCGTCGTTGTAATACAGGTCATAAAACTCTTTCTGCCGCTCGGTGAGCAGGTCGCCGTAGAAATCATAGAGCATGGCCATTCGATAGGCTTGGTTTTTCATGGGGAAGCCCTCCTGTTTTTGCGGCGTGTAAAGTTCTTTTCCTTTACAACAGTGACTATCCTAACCCAGGTGACGGAATTTGTCAAGAGGAAATTGTATCAAAAACAGAAATTTTGGAGAGGATTCCATGGAATGAACAGACCCGACCTTTACTTTCCGAAAATTCATGGTACAATTGTAAGTATTCCTGTTGTCCCAGGACAACAAGCCAACGGAAATGATTGTTATAAGGAGGGGACCTATGCTCCCGATCACAGAACGCGTGCTGGCACCCGGCGTGGTGCTGCGTGCGGTCCAGACCAACAAATTCAAGACCTCCATGCTGGGGGTGACCTTTTTAGAGCCGCTGCGGGAGGAGACCGCCTCCCTGAACGCACTGCTGCCCAAGGTCCTGCGGCGGGGGACCCAGAAGCATCCCGACCTGCAGGCCCTGTCCGCCGCGTTAGACGAGCTGTACGGCGGCGGCATCGAGCCCATCATCCGCAAAAAAGGGGAGACCCAGTGCATCGGCTTCTGGGGAAGCTTCCTGGATGATGCCTTCGTGCCGGAGGGCAGCCATATTTTAGAGTCCGCTGCCGGGCTGTTTGGTGAGCTGCTGCTCCACCCCGCCGGGGACGGGCAGTCCTTCCGCACCGAGTATGTGGAGAGCGAGAAGGCCAACCTCATCGACAAGATCCGCAGCGAGGTCAACGACAAGCTGCAATACTCCCTGTCCCGCCTGCGCCGCCTCATGTGCCAGGGGGAGGCCTACGGAGTGGACAAGCGGGGCAGCGAGGCCCAGGCCCGGGCCATCACCAGCGAGAGCCTCTATGCCCGCTATCAGGAGATGCTGCGCTCTGCGCCGCTCTACCTCTATTACTGCGGCTCGGCCCCCATTGACCGGGTGGAGGCCGCCTTCCGGGCGGCCCTGGCCGACCTGCCCCAGACGGCCCGCCAGCCGGTGCCGGAGACCGGCTCCGTGGCAGAACCCCAGGGCGAGGTTCGGCGCTTTACCGACCACATGGATGTGACCCAGGGCAAGCTGGTCCTGGGCTTCCGGGTGGGCGGCGGCTTCCGGGACAAGGAGACCGTGGCCCGATTCTTCCTGCTCAACGCCATTTTTGGCGGGAGCGCCAACTCCAAGCTCTTTTTAAATGTAAGAGAGAAGCTGTCCCTGTGCTACTTTGCCAGCTCCTCTCTGGCCATGAGCAAGGGGGTCCTGCTGGTGTACTCCGGGGTGGAGTTCAAAAACTTCCAGCGGGCAGAGGATGAGATCCTGGCCCAGCTGGCGGCCTGCCAGCAAGGGCAGATCACCCCGGAGGAGCTGGAGTCCGCTCGCCGGACGGTCATCGGCAGTCTGCGGTCCTCCCTGGATGCCCAGGGACGGCTGGAGGAATACTGGCTCAACCGCTTCGTTACCGGCACGGACTACACGCCGGAGGAGCTGGCCGCCGAGCTGGAGACCGTCACCTTGGAAGAGATCGTGACCTGTGCCCGGAAGATCCGGCTGGACAGCGTCTACACCCTGCAGGGAAAGGAGGACTGAGCCATGGAGCGCAAAACCTATGAACGGATCGGGGAGACCCTCTATCAGGAGACCCTGGAGAACGGCCTGCGGGTCTGCGTGTTCCCCAAGCCGGAGTTCGGCAAGTGCTATGCCTTCTTTGCCACCCGTTACGGCGGCATGGACACCCGCTTCCAGCGGGAGGGCCAGTGGCTGGACACCCCCATGGGCATTGCCCATTACCTGGAGCACAAGATGTTCGACACCCCCGACGGGGGCAACGCTCTGCAGGTCCTGTCGTCCACGGGAGCCTCTCCCAACGCCTTCACCAGCAGTGCCATCACCGGCTATCACTTCGAGTGCACCGACCTATTCTGGGAGAACCTGCGGACCCTGCTGACCTTCGTCTCGGTGCCCTACTTCACGGAGGAGAGCGTCCAGAAGGAGCGGGGCATCATCGGCCAGGAGATCCGCATGGGGGAGGACAGCCCCAGTCGTCAGATCTACCGGATGCTCCTGGAGGCCCTGTATCAGAACCACCCCATCCGCAACTCGGTGGCGGGCTCCGTTGAGTCCATCGCTGAGATCACGGCGGATACCTTATATGACTGCCACAAAGCCTTCTACACGCCCTCCAACATGGTCCTGTGTGTGGCGGGCAACGTGGACCCGGAGCGGGTCTGTGACCTGGCCCGGGAGATCCTGCCCAAGGAGGCCATGCCCCCCATCCTCCGGGACCACGGGGCGGACGAGCCTGGGGTTGTCTATCAGCGGGAGAGCACCCGGATCATGGCGGTGTCGGCTCCCCTGTTCCAGGTGGGCATCAAGCTCCGCCCCGCAGAGGACGGCGCGGCCCAGTTCCGGCAGAAGCTGCTGGGCGACCTGGTGTGCGAGGCTCTGGCCGGGTCCTCCGGCCCCCTGTACAGCAAGCTCTATGCCCAGGGGCTCATCAACAGCAGCTTCTACTGCGGCTATATGGATTATCCCGGCTGCGCCTTCCTGGTGGCCGGCGGCGAGAGCAAGGACCCGGCTGCCGTCCGGGACGCTCTGCTGGCCGAGGCCGTCCGGGTGGCGGAGGAGGGGCTGGACGAGGCCCTCTTTGCACGGCTGAAAAAGGCGGCTTACGGCAGCTTTGTCCGGGGCCTGAACTCCTTTGAGAACCTCTGCGTGGAGCAGGCAGAAGGCTACTTCCAGGGCCAGGATCCCTGGACCTTCCCGGAGGTCTACGACAGCATCACCAAGGCCGACGCGGAGGACTTCATCCGCGCCTGGTTCCGGCCGGAGCAGACCACCCTGGTGGTCATCCGTCCCGGGGAGGAAGACCAGTGAACACCGTGACCTTTCCCGGCCTGGGCCTGAGCCTGACCCTCGACCCGGTAGCCTTTTCCCTGGGGAGCTTCCACATCTATTGGTACGGCATTATCATCGCCCTGGGCTTCGTGCTGGGCGGCGGCTTCTGCTGCCGCCAGGCCAAAAAATTTGGCATCCAGGGCGACGACGTGCTGGACATGCTCCTCTTTGCCGCTCCCGGCGGCATCATCGGAGCACGGCTCTACTATATCTGCTTTAACCAGGCCCTGTACCGCAACGGGGACGGGAGCTGGAACTGGGCGGCCTGCTTCAACGTCCACAACGGCGGTCTGGCCGTGTATGGCGGCATCATTGCCGGGGTATTGATCGCCTGGCTGGTGGCCCGGTACAAGAAGATCTCCTTCCTGGCCCTGGCGGACCTGTGTGTGTTCGGCCTGTTCATCGGCCAGGCCATCGGCCGGTGGGGCAACTTCATCAATGTGGAGGCCTACGGCCGGGAGACCGCCCTGCCCTGGCGGATGGAGATCCAGGAGACCGTGAACGGCCTCCGCCAGACCATTGCGGTCCATCCGACCTTTCTCTATGAATCCCTGTGGAATCTTTTGGGCCTGGCCCTGCTGCTGCTCTTTGTGCACAAGGGCCTGCGCCGGTTCGACGGGGAGAGCTTTCTGCTCTATGTGGCCTGGTACGGCTTCGGCCGGGGCCTGATCGAGGGGCTGCGCACCGATAGCCTCTATTTCTTCTCCACAGGCATCCGCACCTCCCAGATGCTGGGGTTTGCAAGCTGCATCGTGGCCCTGGTGGTGCTGCTGTGGAAACTCCATACGAGACCAGATCCGAAGGATCTTTATGTAAACCAAGTGAACAGACAATGAAAAGGAGAGCATACGACATGGCAACCATCTTAGACGGCAAGGCACTGGCCAAAAAGTGCAAGGAAGAGGTCAAGAAGGAGGCAGAGACTCTGGCCCGTACCCCCGGTCTGGCTGTGATCATCGTGGGCAACAACCCCGCCAGCCGCGTGTACGTCAACAGCAAGCGCAAGGACTGCGAGGAGTGCGGCTTCCTCAGCGAGGAGTACGCCCTCCTGAGGAGACCACCGAGGCCGAGCTGATCGCCCTCATCCAGGAGCTGAACGGCCGGGACGACATCGACGGCATCCTGTGCCAGCTGCCCCTGCCCGCAGGCATCAACGAAGAGGCTGTCCTGATGGCCATCGACCCCGAAAAGGACGTGGACGGCTTCCACCCCATGAACATGGGCGCGCTGCTCATCGGCAAGGACGGTTTCCTGCCCTGCACCCCCTACGGCGTCATGGAGATCCTGGACGAGTACGGCATCGACCCCAACGGCAAGCACTGCGTGGTGGTGGGCCGCTCCAACATCGTGGGCAAGCCCCAGTCCATCCTGCTGCTGCAGCGCCACGGCACCGTGACCATCTGCCACTCCCGCACCCCCAACCTGGCAGAGGTTTGCCGTCAGGCAGACATCCTGGTGGCTGCCGTGGGTAAGGTGAACATCATCACCGCCGACATGATCAAGCCCGGCGCTGTGGTCATCGACGTGGCCATGAACCACAACGACGAGGGCAAGCTCTGCGGCGACGTGGACTATCCCGCCGCCAAGGAAGTGGCTTCCGCCATCACCCCCGTGCCCGGCGGTGTGGGCCCCATGACCCGCGCCATGCTGATGAAGAACACCCTGCTCTCCGCCAAGAAGCGGCAGAAATAAATCCCTTCGCAGCCGGGGTTTCCTGCAGAGGGCTTGCCTCTTTTCGGAGAATATGCTATAATCTATGAATAGTATATCAAAATCCTTATTACGGAGGATACCATCATGAGCGAAACCAGAGAATACTACTCCCGCAGCGAGGAGCACGGCGACGTTTACATTTCCCAGGAAGTGCTGGAAACGATCGCAGGGGCGGCTGCCCTGGAGGTAGACGGCGTTTCCGGCCTGGCTGGCGGCACCGTTGGCGATCAGCTTCTGGGTCGAAAGAAGCTGTCCAAGGGCATCAGCATCCTTTGGGAGTCCGACAATATCACCATCGACGTCGCCATCCAGATCAAGTATGGTAGCGTCATTCCCGAGGTGGCGCAGAAGGTCCAGGAGACCATCATCACCAATGTGGAGGCCACCAGCGGGATGAAGGTCGCTGCTGTCAACGTCCAGGTGGGCGGCATCACCTTCCCGAAGCCTGAAGAGTAAAACGACCTGGAGGACCCGCAGTGCAAACCACTGCGGGTCCTTTTTTAAGTGAGAAACAAAAAACTTAGGAGAAAAAAGGGGAGAAGCCTTCCTTTTTTGCATATTGAACTGTATAATAGGAATATACAATGCCGGTTGAATATTCCGATTTTGGAGGAACGAACATGACCAGATCCACTGCCAGAGAAATTGCTATCCACTGCTCGTATTCCCTTGGATTTTCCCACCAGACGCCCGACCAGTTCTTAGAGGAACGGATGGACAAGGCGAACTTCCTGCGCTGGGCCGAGGAAAACGAGATGTATCAAGAATATCCCAACGAAAAGCAGGTCCAGTATATCCGGGAGCTCGTCCGGGGCGTTGCGGTCCACGGCCCGGAGCTGGACCAATATATCGCCCAGTATTCCAAGAACTGGACCTTCGCCCGCATCCCCCGCACGGCAGCTGCCATCATGCGCGTGGCGATGTATGAGATCCTGTATATGCCCGACATCCCCCACGCCGCAGCCATCAACGACGCGGTGGAGATCACCAAGAAGTATGAGGACGAGAAGGTGGTCTCCTTCGTGAACGGCATCCTGGGTGCTTTCGTCCGGGCGGAGTTCCCGGAGGAGGCAGCTTCCAAGGCCGCAGCTCCCGCAGAGGAAGCTGCTCCTGCGGCTGAGACCCCCGCAGAGGAGACCTGACCGTGGGCGCGGTATTGGGGCTGGACACCAGCAACTACACCACCTCCGCTGCCTGGTTCGACGGGGAGCACGGCGACAACGCCGGGAAGCTCCTGGAGGTCCCGGAGGGGGCCCTGGGCCTGCGGCAGAGCGACGCGCTGTTTCAGCACGTGAAGCGGATGCCCGCCATCCTGGCCCAGCTGAAGCAAACCGGTCTGCCCGCAGACCTGGCTGCGGTGGGGGCCAGCACCCAGCCCAGAGAGGTGGAGGGGTCCTATATGCCCTGCTTCCTGGCCGGGGAGTCCCAGGCCCGCGGCATGGCCACCACCCTGGACCTGCCCTTCTATCCCTGCTCCCACCAGCAGGGGCACATCGCGGCGGCGGCCTGGTCCGCCGGACGCATGGACTTGCTGGATCAGCCCCACCT
>CAYNZG010000066.1:0-7144 GCA_964401525.1 uncultured Ruminiclostridium sp. | reverse complement strand
ACATCACCTCCATCCTGGTCATGGCCCCCATCGCCATCGCCTCCATGATGGAGCACATCGGCGATATGTCCGCCATCTCCGCCACCTGCGAGACCAACTTCATCGGCAACCCCGGCCTGCACCGGACCCTGCTGGGTGACGGTCTGGCCACGGCCTTGGCCGGCCTGTTCGGCGGCCCCGCCAACACCACCTATGGTGAGAACACCGGCGTGCTGGCCCTGACCCGGGTCTATGACCCCCGCGTCGTCCGTCTGGCCGCCATCTACGCAGTGGTCCTGTCCTTCTGCCCCAAGTTCGCCAGCCTCATCAACTCCATCCCCACGGCCATCATCGGCGGCGTGTCCTTCATCCTCTACGGCATGATCTCCGCCGTGGGCGTGCGGAACATCGTGGAGCATCAGGTGGACCTGACCCAGAGCCGGAACCTGATCGTGGCTGCCGTCATGTTCGTCAGCGGCCTGGGCTTCACCGACGGCATCACCTTCACCGTGGGCGGCGCCAGCATCACCCTCACTGCCCTGGCCATCGCTGCTCTGGCCGGTATCATCGTCAACGCCGTCCTGCCCTATGGCGACAAGGAAGTCGCCGAGGAGAAGGACGTGGAAGCCGCCCTGAACGAGAAGGAGAACGGCTGATCGCCTAACTTTTATAGCCCCCATTTTCTCCGGAGAAAATGGGGCGAAAAGAGCGCCGGGTCTCCGCCCCTGAACCCCGGGGAAGGTCCTCTTTTCCCACGGTATTGGGTCCGTTGTCGATGCGCGGTCCATGGCGCGCCCACCGGCTGGGCGCGCGGGAGCGGGGGAGAGGAACCACCTTTCGACAAAAACAAACGCCGTTTGCACCAGCAAACGGCGTTTGTTTTTTCTCTGTAAGGCCTCACGGGAGGCGGGGAAAGGTGAGGGTGACCTTGAACAGGTCCCCGTCGATGGCCAGGTCGAACCGGCCGTGCTGGAGCTGGGTCAGGCTCCGGGCGATGGACAGGCCCAGGCCGCTGCCCTCGGTGTGGCGGGAGGTGTCCCCCCGGACGAACCGCTCCATCAGCTCGTCGGCGGAGATGTTCAGGGGTTCGGCGGAGATGTTCCGGCAGGTGACGACCACCTGGTCCTCCCCGGCCTGGCAGGTCAGGTAGACCCGGGTCCCCGGCAGGGCGTACTTGTAGACGTTGCTCAGCAGGTTCTCGAAGACCCGCCACAGCAGGCGGCCGTCGGCGGAGATGGCCGGGGCATCCTGCCCCGGGGTCAGGAGCAGGGTCAGGCCCTTGCTCTGGAGCCGCTCCTGATACTCGCCTGTGCTCTGGGTCAGCAGGACGTTCACATCCGTCCGCTGAAAATCCACCGTCATGCTGCCGGTGGAGGCCTTGGCCGCCTCCACCAGGTCCTCCGTGAGCTTTTTCAGCTTGGCCGACTGGCGGTCCAGCACGGCCACATACTCCCTGGCGGTCTCGTTGGGCATCTCCTGCTTTTTCAGCAGGTCCACATAGTTCACGATGGAGGTCAGGGGGGTCTTGATGTCGTGGGAGACGTTGGTGATGAGCTCCGTCTTCATCCGTTCTGACTTGAGCTGGTCCTCCACGGCGGTCTGGATGGCCGTGCGCATGCTGTTTAGGTGCTGGGCGTGGGGGCGGAAGGGCGATGGCAGCTTTTCCAGGTCGATCTGGTGGTCCAGATTCCCGGCGGCCAGCTCCCGGGCCCCCTCCTCCAGGGTCCGCATGGCCAGGACCAGGTAGACGATCCCGGCGGCCTCGATGCCTTTTAGGATGATCCAGAGGATCAGCACGTTGTTCCCGCAGAGGATCATGCCGATCCACAGGGCCTCCAGGGCCGCGCAGACCAGGAAGAGCAGCCCCGCCTGCCAGATCAGGGGGAGCTTCGCGCTGAACCAGTGCCCGGCCCGGAGAATGGCCCGCCCCAGGCGGCGGAGCTGGGCGGCAGCCCAGCGGCCCGGTCGGCCCAGCCGCCGCAGGAGCAGATCCTGCCCCAGGACCCTGGCCTTGCCCCGGCGGACCAGGGAGAGCCAGACCACCAGCAGCAGGGAGCTGCTCCCGGCCATCAGGGCCAGGTCCAGGGGGGGCATATGCATCTGGTCCAGCAGGGAGAAGGCAAAGCCCACCAGGAGGAGCCCCAGGACCGCCAGCACATCCGTGGGGACCTTCTCGTCCAGCCAGCCTAGGGCGATCAGGTCCTCCTCCCGCCGCCGTCCGGCGGACCAGGTCA
The DNA here is from genome assembly GCA_964401525.1 of uncultured Ruminiclostridium sp. Taxonomy (GTDB): domain Bacteria; phylum Bacillota; class Clostridia; order Oscillospirales; family Oscillospiraceae; genus Evtepia. The sequence goes on along the minus strand of CAYNZG010000066.1, from coordinate 4,931 downwards.
GGTAGGCCAGGCAGAGCAGGCCCAGCAGGCTGCTGCCGATGAGACCGCCCAGGTAGAGGTAGCGGTCGTTCAGTAGCCCCGTCATCCGGCTGAGGCTCTGGTAGATGTTCCCGCTGTGCTGCAGGTCCGCCCGGATGAACCCGGTGATGGTGACGGTATACTCGGTGGGGGAGTTTTCAGACTCTTCGCCGCTCCAGGTAGCGGTCTCTGCGTCGGCGCTGGTGAACCAGAAGGTCTCCCGGTACTTGGCCCGGTAGTCCCCCAGCTCCTCGCTGGCGGCCAGGGTCCGGCCCTGCTCGTCCTTGATGGTGCAGAAGAAGTTGGGGTCATCGGCATACTCCTCCAGGCTGCCCCAGGAGCTGCCCTGCAGGCGGTCGATGTAGAAGCTGGCGGCGTTGTTCACCTGCTCCTGCAGCAGCTCGGTCTCCGTTTGGGAGAGGATGGCCTCGTAGGAGATGTCCCGGTATGCGCCCAACCGGGCCAGCTGGTCCGCAGGACCCAGGCAGGCGGCGGCAGTGGTGAGGGCGGCCACGCACAGGACCCCCGCCAAGAGCTTCAGCCAGCGTGTCGTTTGCAGTCGTTTCATCAGGAACCTCCCTCCAGCTTGTACCCTTGGCCCCAGACCACCTTGATGTACCGGGGCTCCGAGGGGGCGTATTCCAACTTCTCCCGCAGGTGGCGGATATGGACGGCCACCGCGTTTTCGGCCCCGAAGGGATCCTCGCCCCACACCGTCCGGTAGATGTGCTTGGGGGAGAAGACCGTGCCGGGGTTCTGCATGAGCAGCTTCAAAATGTCGTACTCCCGGGGGGTCAGGGCGACTGGGTCCCCGTCCAGGGTGACCTCCTTGGTGCGGTCGTCCAGGGCGATGCCCCCGGCCCGGAGAGTGGTGGGCTTCACCGTTCCACCGCCCAGCTGGAGGTACCGCCGGAGCTGGGACTTCACCCGGGCCAGGACCTCCACGGGGTTGAAGGGTTTGGTGATGTAGTCGTCGGCCCCCACGTCCAGCCCCAGGATCTTGTCCGTGTCCTCGCTCTTGGCGGTGAGGAGGATGACGGGCACGTTGGATCGCTCCCGCAGCCGGGTCATGGCGGTGAGCCCGTCCATGTTGGGCATCATGATGTCCAGCAGGACTAAGTGGATGTCTTCCTTCTCCAGCAGGGCCAGGGCCTCGGCCCCGTCGTAGGCCGGGAAGACCTGATAGCCGCTGGTGTTGAGATATATGGTCAGGGCGGAGACGATGTCCCGCTCATCGTCGCACACGAGAATGTTGTACATGGCGGCCTCCTTTCTCGTTCTGGTCCCATGATACCCTAGGCGGGTTTAAGAAACAATGGGGGGAAACCTTAAGATTTGGTTAAGGTCCCCGGTGCTGCTCCGCTCTATCTAATATGAAACTCAAGAAAAGTGATAACGTCTTTGTTGCCTTTGGTTGTATTAAGGGGGAAAGTGTGATAAAATAAAGGGACATCTTGCACACACACAAGGACAGGAACTATCCCACCCAAGAAAGAGAGGGTCTTCATGAGCTACGACAAGGAACTCATCGCCCACAAGCTGCGGCGATGGGAGAATTACCTCATCAATTACAAGCTCCCCGCCTGGAAGGAGCTGCCGGACATCGGCCTGTACATGGACCAGGTCATCGCCCTGCTGGGCCAGTACCTGGACTTCATCCCCGTGGAGGACCAGAAGGACAAGCCGGTGACCCCCACCACCATCAATAATTATGTCCGCCTGAAGGTCATGCCCGCCCCGGAGAAGCGGAAGTACTACCGCATCCACATCGCCTATCTCATCATGATCTTCACCCTGAAGCAGGGCACCAGCATCAGCGGCATCCAGCAGATCCTCCCGGCGGATGCCCCCGAGGAGGAAGTCAAGGAGTTCTACAGCAACTACATTGCCCGCCTCCAGGACATCTCCCGGTTCTACACCGCCCAGACCCGCTCTGCGGCCCAGGACCTGCTGGAGCAGCCCACCGAGGCCAAGGAGGGCTCCATCGAGCACTTCATCATCCAGAGCATCCTCATGTCCGGCTTCTCCCGGATCTTAGCGGACAAGCTCCTGCGTTTGCGGGACGCGGACACCCAGCAGGTCCTGGAGCTGGAGGCCGTCAGCGATGCCCGGGGCTACCACCCAACCACCGCGCCGGACAAGAAGAAGGAGGACTGACCCATGCTCTTTGACACCCACGCCCACTATACCGATGCGGCCTTTGACGAGGACCGGGACCAGGTCCTGAACGCCCTGGCCGGGGAGGGGGTCGGCCTGGTCCTCTGTCCCGGCAACGACCTGTGGTCCTCCCGCCGGGCCATCGAGTTGGCCGAGACCTACCCCTTCCTCTACGCTGCCGCCGGGATCCACCCGGAGGATGCCCTGGGCCTGCCGGAGGACTGGCTCCGCCAGGTGGAGGAGATGGCCGCCCACCCGAAGGTGAAGGCCATCGGGGAGATCGGCCTGGACTACTACTGGAAGGAGGTCCCCCACGACCTGCAGAAGGAGGTCTTCCGGGCCCAGCTGGCCCTGGCGGAGAAGTTAGACCTGCCGGTCATCGTCCACGACCGGGAGGCCCACGGGGACACCCTGGCCATCGTGAAGGAGTTCCCCAGGGTCCGGGGGGTCTTCCACTGCTACTCCGGCAGCGCGGAGGATGCCAGGACCCTCATCAAGCTGGGGTGGTACCTCTCCTTCACGGGGACCATCACCTTCAAGAACGCCCGTAAGGCCCCGGAGGTCATTGCCGCAGTCCCTCTGGACCGGCTCATGGTGGAGACCGATGCCCCCTATATGGCCCCGGTGCCCTTCCGGGGGAAGCGGTGCGACTCCCGCTATGTCTACCGCATGGCGGAGACCATCGCCCAGCTCAAGGGCCTGACCCGGGAGGAAGTGGAGCAGGCCACCACCGAAAACGGCAAACGCCTCTTTGGCATTAAGGGGTAAGATCTCCGTCCCTGTCCAAAGGCTCCCTCTTTGAGGGAGCTGGCAGCGCGGAGCGCTGACTAAGGGAGTGGGATGCTGCGAACTCCCTCCGTCTTCGCCCCTTGGGCGAATCCACCTCCCCTTACACAGAGGAGGATCCAGGAATGCAACCCCCTTTTCTCCGGAGAAAAAGGGGGCCCTGCCGGAGGCACGGTCTAGAAACGAAACCACGCCGCAGTTCATGAACGAACTGCGGCGTGGTTTTTGTGTCTGTTTGCGGTTTACACGGTGGGTGCGTCGCTGGCCATGATCTGGTCTGCTCTGCGCAGGGTCTTGCGCAGGAAGGTGGCGGCCAGAGCCAGGGAGACGAACTCTGCGATGGGGAAGGCCAACCACACCAGGGTCAGGTTGCCGGTGAGGCTCAGCGCCCAGGCGCAGGGCAGCAGGACCACCAGCTGGCGGCAGGCCGAGCAGATGAGGCTGTAGTAGGGGTTGCCGATGGCCTGGCAGACGGAGATGGCGGGGATGGCGATACCGCCCAGGATGAAGTGGGTCGCGATGATCCGCAGGGCGGGGTCGCCGATGCGGAGCATCTCCTCGGAGGGGTTGAAGAAGCCCAGCAGCACCTCGGGGATCAGCTCGAAGACGGCGGTGCCCACGGCCATGATGGCCACGGCGGTGATGACGGACAGCTTGATGGTCTTTTTCAGGCGGTCGGGCTTCTTTGCGCCGAAGTTGTAGGCCACGATGGGCACCATGCCGTTGTTCAGGCCGAAGATGGGCATGAAGATGAAGCTCTGGAGCTTGAAGTACGCGCCGAAGACGGCGGTGGCGGTAGTGGTGAAGCCCAGCAGGATGCGGTTGAAGAAGAAGACCATCACCGAGCCGATGCACTGCATGAGGATGGAGGGGATGCCGATGCGGTAGATGGCCCGGATGGTGGGGCCGTGGAAGCGGATGCGCTTCCAGCTCAGGTGGATTTCGGGGTTATACCGCAGGTTCAGGAACAGGCCCATGACGGCGGCGGCACACTGGCCGATGACCGTGGCCAGGGCGGCGCCGGCCACCTCCAGTCGGGGTGCGCCGAAGAGGCCGAAGATGAGGATGGGGTCCAGGATGATGTTGATGACCGCGCCGAAGAGCTGGGTGACCATGGAGAGCTTGGTCCGGCCGGTGGCCTGGAGGAGGCGCTCCATGAGGATCTGGGTGAAGATGCCGATGGAGGCGCACAGGCAGATGCGGCCGTAGCTGATGCCATAGTTCACGATCTCGGTCACGTCAGTCTGGAACCGGAAGAAGGGGCCTGCCAGCAGCGCGCCCAGGATGGCAAAGACCACATAGGAGCACAGGGTCAGCAGGATGCCGATGTTGGCCACCCGGTCTGCGTTCTCCTGGTCCTTCGCGCCCAGGGAGCGGGAGACCAGGGCGTTGATGCCCACGCCGGTGCCGCCGGCCACGGCGATCATCAGGGTCTGGAGGGGAAAGGCCAGGGAGACGGCGGAGAGGGCGTTCTCGCTGATCTGGGCCACGAAGATGCTATCCACGATGTTGTACAAGGCCTGGACCAGCATGGAGATCATCATGGGGACGGACATGCTGAACAGCAGCTTGCCCACAGGCATGACGCCCATTTTGTTTTCAGGCAGGGGGGTGTTTTTCTGGTTGTTTTCCATCCAGAGGGCTCCTTTCTTTTTCTTCTGTGTGTGTGACGATACTACTATAAAACAATCCTACTAATCCTAAAACGATATGCCCTATCTGTCAATGGGTGGAATGGACAAACTCGCGGCCCTGACGCATAGGTTTCTTTGCTCTCTGCCTGTTCGGTCCTGATCCACCTTTTCCTTTGCAGTTCTCCTCCCACGTCCCCGCGCGCCCAGCCGGTGGGCGCGCCATAGACAGCCTGCCGACAACGGACCCAAAACCGTGGGACAAAAGAGACTTCCCCGGCAGGATATCACCCACCCTACCCGGGGTCCAGGGGCGGAGCCCCGGCGCTCTTTTCCCCC
>CAYNZG010000065.1:0-7224 GCA_964401525.1 uncultured Ruminiclostridium sp. | reverse complement strand
TATCTAAAAATCAAACAGTCCCCCAAAAACGGGGGACCTAGATTCAAGGTGTTTCCGGCTGGGGGCGGACCACCATCAGGATGGCGGTGATGGTCAGCAGGCCGACGCTGACCCACAGGGTGAACCGGCCCAGGACGGACAGCAAGGCACTGCCCAGGATGGCACCGACGGCGAAGGCCAGGATGATGGTGAAGCTGACCCCGGCGTTGTGCAGGGCCTTTTTATTTCCGGTGAAGCCGACCTCCACCAAATTGTGCAGGGCCATACGGAGGTTGCCGATGCACATGGTGGTGGCCACGCTGCTGCCGGAGATGGTGCGGAAGCTCTCCACCTGGGCCCCGCAGGCCAGGGAGATGAGGCTGTTGGACAGCAAATCGGCGGAAGGGGGCAGGGGCGCGGCCAGTGCCAGGATGACGATCTCTAAGAGCACGCAGAGCTGCCGCCAGTGGAAATGCCGCTCCCGGCACAGGTGGCGGACCACCGCCGAAAAACCGATGCCCAGGGAGAAGGCCAGCAGGGGGCAGAGATAGAACAGCGCCAGGGACCACTGCCGCTGGGTGAGATAGACGCTGAAGAGGAGGATGTTGCCCGTCTGGGCGTTGGCAAAGACCTCGCCGCGAAACAGGTAGGAGTAGGCATCCATCAGCCCGCCGGAGAGGGCCAGCAGGATCCCCAGCCCGCGGCTCTCTGACATTTGCCCGGTCATGGAGGACCACGTCCTTTCGCTTGGTGATCGCCGCAGGGACAGGGCCGCGCGGCGATTTCACTATACTCGGTTGCCGGGAAATGTCAAGAGGGGGGAGAAAAATCCCATGTTTTTTGAAAAAGACCGTTGACAAATCCAGGAACTTCGTGTATGATATAAATCGTTCTGCAGGGAATGAAAAGAATATGGACGATTAGCTCAGCTGGTATGAGCATCCGCTTGACGTGCGGGAGGTCACAGGTTCAAGTCCTGTATCGTCCACCAAAAGGACACGACCCAGGTCGTGTCCTTTTTTCTTTCACACAAAACGAAGGAGGATCCTGTATGCATGAACCCTTTCTACCCCAGGGGGACGCGGCGGCGCTGGTGCCGGGCGCGGCCTACAGCGTGCCGGGGCTGTTTCTCTATGCCGACCTGGTCTACCAGTGCCTGGACCAGGTGAAGGCCAAGTTTGATTATCAGATCCCCGTGAACTATATCTACGGCTCCCCTCAGGTGAAGTGGAACTGCGGCCGCCCCATCCTGGTGGACCACGGGTACACCCCGGAGGACCTGGAAGCGGAGCTGCAAAAGGCTGTGGACCGGGGCATCACCCCGCTGCTGACCTTCTCCATGCCGAAGATGGAGCCGGAGGACCTGGAGGACCCCAAGGGGAACCTGCTCCTGTCCCTGACAGACAAGGTGGGCGGAGGTGTCATCGTGTCCCACCCCCTGCTGCGGGACCATATCCGAAAAAATTATCCCAACATCGAGCTGCACGCCTCTGTCATTCTGGAGGCCTGGGAGAAGGACCGTTCTCCGGCCTACTATGAGGGGCTGGCCCGGGACTACAGCCGCTATGTGGTCCACCCCGATGACAACTACGACCTGGACCTGCTGGCCCGGCTCCCCAAGGAAAAGGCGGAGATCATGCTCAACGAGCGGTGCGTGTATCAGTGCGCCCAGCGGGGGGAGCACTACCTGACCAACACGGTGGATCAGGCGGTGGCCTTAGCGGGCACCCAGAACTACACCGGCTTTCTGTGCCGCTGTCCTTTCGTCCCGGACTACAAGCAGCAGACCACCAAGGCCCGGAACATCTCCCTGACCACGGCGGAGATGCGCCGTCTGGCGGAGATGGGCTTTGGCCTGTTCAAGCTCCAGGGACGGCTGGACATTCCCTATACTTTCTTTTTCGACTTTTTGCGCTATACCCTGGAAAATGAGGTGGCCTTCCCGGCCTTCTATCCTGCTTTCTGCTTTGCCATCCGTCGGTACGAGCGGGAAAAGGCGGAAAAACGGGGCCGGAAGCTGTGACCAGGGACCTGACCCGGGGCAGCATCCCGGCGGGACTGCTGCGGTTCGCCCTGCCCCTCATCTGCGGCAACCTCCTGCAGCAGACCTATAACCTGGCGGACACCTGGATCGTGGGTCGGTTTTTGGGGGAGGAGGCCCTGGGGGCGGTGGGGTCCTCCTATACCCTGATGACCTTCCTGACCTCCATCCTGCTGGGCCTGTGCATGGGGGCCTCCACCTATCTTGCCATCCAGTTCGGTCGGGGGGACCTGGCGGCTCTGCGCCGGGGGATCTTTCAGTCCTTCCTGGTCATCGGCGGCCTGACCCTGGCCCTGACGGCCGGGTCCTATCGCTGTCTGGAGGGCTTCCTGTGGCTGCTGCGGCTACCGGAGGCCACGGTGGGGTTGACCCGGACCTATCTGCTGTGGGTCTTCGGCGGCATCGCCGCCACCTTTTTGTATCACTTTTTGGCCAACCTCCTGCGGGCGGTGGGGGATTCCGCCACCCCGCTGGCCTTCTTGGGGGTGTCCGTGGTGCTGAACATCGCCCTGGACCTGCTGTTCGTGGTCCCGCTCGCCATGGGAGTCCGGGGCGCGGCCCTGGCCACGGTGATCGCCCAGTATGCGGCGGCCTTCGGCCTGGCCCTGTGGGCGTGGAAGCGGTATCCGCAGCTCCGGGTGAGGCGGGAGGACCGGGTCTGGGAGCGGGCCTCCCTGCGGTCGGTGGGGAGCTTGTCCTTCTTTACCTGCCTGCAGCAGTCGGCGATGAACTTCGGCATCCTGTTGGTCCAGGGGTTGGTGAACAGCTTCGGCACGGTGGTGATGGCCGCCTTTGCCGTGGGCGTGAAGATCGACACCCTGGCATACATGCCCGCCCAGGATTTCGGCAACGCCTTCGCCACCTTCGTGGCCCAGAACCACGGGGCGGGGAAGGGGGACCGCATCCGGGCCGGATGCCGCACGGCCTTTGTCTGCGTGCTGCTCTTCTGCCTGGTCATGGGCGGGGGCGTCTGGCTGCTAGCCCCCCGGCTGCTGGGCTGGTTCGTGGGAGCTGAGGCCACAGAGGTCATTGCCGTGGGGGTGCGCTATCTGCGCATCGAGGGGGCCTGCTACCTGGGCATCGGTCTGCTGTTCCTGCTCTATGGCTACTTCCGGGCGGTGGACCGGCCCCAGATCTCCCTGGTGCTGACGGTCTGCTCCCTGGGGACCCGGGTGGTCCTGGCCTACGTTCTCTCGGCCCTTCCGGGAGTGGGCGTTACGGGGATCTGGCTGTCCATCCCCATCGGCTGGGCCCTGGCCGATCTGACGGGCCTGCTGCTGTGGTGGCGGGATATCCGGCACAAATGAAGATTTTGGCCCCAATGCTGCCTGCATTGGGGCCTTTTCTTGTAAAATGCAGGAAAAATAACATTGACATGACATTGCGGGATTACTATAATCAAGGTGTAAAGTGAGACGGCCGTATAGAAAGGCCGCCGAACAGAGACAATAGCATCATACAGTTCGGATGATAAAACCGGGAGAGATCGCGTAAGCGGAGCCGAAGGGGCTGCAGAAACTCTCAGGCAAAGAGGACCGGTTTTGGACGAAACTCCGGAGAGCGAGCCAGTCGCACCGATGAGGCAATCCCTTGGGGGAGAATCTTTCAGGTCAAGCTACGGAGGCGGAAAAAGGCCCCGCGCCTTTGGCGCGGTGTCTCAGCTTTGTTTGCGCGAAAAACAAACAGAAAAGGAGCGAGAATTATGGAACTGAAAACCCCTCTCTATGATGTCCATGTGGAGGAAGGCGGCAAGATCGTCCCCTTCGCCGGATATCTGCTTCCTGTCCAGTACGAAGGTTCCGGCGTGATCAAGGAGCATATGGCAGTGCGTCAGGCCTGCGGCCTGTTCGACGTGTCCCATATGGGTGAGATCCTGTTCACCGGCCCCACTGCCCTGGACACTCTGAACCACCTGCTGACCAACGACTACAGCAACATGCCCGTGAACAAGGTCCGCTACGGTGTCATGTGTACCGCAGAAGGCGGCACCATCGACGACCTGGTGGTCTACAAGTTCGGGGAAGAGTCCTACCTGGCTGTGGTCAACGCTTCCAACCGCCACAAGGACTATGAGCACATGGCAAAGAACGTCCTGGAAGGCACCAAGTGCGAGGATATCTCCGATTCCGTGGCACAGGTGGCACTCCAGGGTCCCAAGGCCCCTGCCATCATGAAGAAGCTGCTGCCCGAGGATCAGATCCCCAAGGGCTACTACACCGCTCTGCCTAACATCGTCATCAACGGCGTGAACACCATGATCTCCCGCACCGGTTACACCGGCGAGCTGGGCTATGAGATCTACTGCGCCAAGGAAGACGCCGAGAAGCTGTGGAAGACCCTGCGGGAAGCCGGCGAGGAGTTCGGCCTGATCCCCTGCGGTCTGGGCGCTCGTGACACCCTCCGCCTGGAGGCTGCTATGCCCCTGTACGGCCACGAGATGGACGAGACCGTCACCCCCCTGGAGGCCGGTCTGGACTTCGGCGTGAAGCTGGGCAAGGACGAGTTCATCGGCAAGGACGCTCTGGTGGCTGCAGGCGCACCCAAGCGGGTTCGCGTGGGCCTGGGCGTGACCGGCCGCGGCATCGTCCGTGAGCACCAGGATGTCTATCTGAACGGCGAGAAGATCGGCGTGACCACCTCCGGCACCCACTGCCCCTACCTGGGCAAGGCCATCGCTATGGCTCTGGTGGACGCTGCCCACACCGAGGTCGGCACCGCTGTGGAAGTCGAGGTCCGCGGCCGCCGCGTGGCTTGCGAGATCATCCCCCTGCCCTTCTACACCAGAGGCAAGTAATTCCCTCTGCGGGCGGATCGGCCCGCAGACCCTGTCATAGAAATAAAAACATATTAATATTAAATTGGAGGAAACCATCATGTCTAACATTCCTGCTGAACTGAAGTATTCCAAGTCTCACGAGTGGGTCAAGGAGGAAGACGGCGTCTTCACCATCGGCCTGACCGACTACGCACAGAACGCCCTGGGCGACATCGTGTTCATCAACCTGCCTGAGGAAGGCGACGAGGTCACCTCCGGCGAGTCCTTCTCCGACGTGGAGTCCGTCAAGGCTGTCTCCGACGTGTTCTCCCCCGTCACCGGCACCGTCTGCGCAGTGAACGAAGAGCTGCTGGACGACCCCGCTCAGGTCAACGAGGCTCCCTATGAAGCATGGCTGATCAAGGTCGAGAACGTGACCGACACCGAGGAGCTGCTGGACGCAGAGGGCTACGAGGCAGTCGTGGCAGCTGAGGAGGCATAAGTATGGGCAGCTACATTCCCGCGACCCGGGAAGAGCGGCAGCGTATGCTGGAGACCATCGGCCTGACCTCCATGGACCAGCTCTATGACATCGTCCCTGAGGAAGTCCGGGTCAAAAACCTGGACCTGCCCGAGGGCATGAGCGAGCTGGAAGTTTCCCAGAAGGTGGCCGATATGGCCGCAGGAAACCAGCAGTTCCGCAGCATCTTCCGCGGGGCAGGCGCATATCGCCACTATATCCCCTCCATCGTGAAGACTGTCACCTCCAAGGAGGAGTTCCTGACCGCTTACACCCCCTATCAGGCTGAGATCAGCCAGGGCGTGCTGCAGTCTATCTTTGAATATCAGACCCAGATGTGCGAGCTGACCGGCATGGACGTGTCCAACGCCTCCGTCTACGACGGTGCCGTGGCCGCCGCTGAGGCCGTGTTCATGTGCCAGGAGAGAAAGCGCGCTACCGCTGTGGTCTCCGGCGCTGCCGACCCTCAGACCATCGCCGTCATCAAGACCTACTGCGAGAGCCGTGATGTTCCCGTGGTGGTCATCCCCGCTGTGGACTGCGCCACCGACCTGGAGGCCCTGAAGGCCGCTCTGACCAAGGAGACCGCTGCGGTCTTCGTCCAGAGCCCCAACTACTACGGTGTCATCGAAGACATGGACACCGTGGTGGCCGCCACCCACGAGGTGGGTGCCAAGGTCATCATGGGCACCAACCCCATCGCCATGGGCCTGCTGAAGACCCCCGGCGAGTATGGCGCTGACATCGCCGTGGCCGAAGGCCAGCCTCTGGGCATGCCCCTGAGCTTCGGCGGTCCCTACCTGGGCATCATGACCTGCAAGCAGGCCATGATCCGTAAGCTGCCCGGCCGTATCGTGGGCCAGACCACCGACCACGACGGCCGCCGCGCCTTCGTGCTGACCCTGCAGGCCCGCGAGCAGCACATCCGCCGCGAGAAGGCCTCTTCCAACATCTGCTCCAACGAGGCTCTGTGCGCTATGACCGCCTCTGTCTATCTGGCTGCTATGGGTCCCAAGGGCTTGCGTCAGGCTGCAGAGAACTCTGCTGCCCACGCCCACTACCTGGCTGACCAGCTGGCAAAGCTGGGCTTCAAGCTGCGGGCGGACAAGCCTTTCTTCCACGAGTTCCTGACCGACTGCCCCGTGGCCCCCGAGAAGATCTGCGCTGCTCTGGAAGAGCGGGGCATCCTGGGCGGTCTGCCCGTGGACGGCGGCCTTCTGTGGTGCTGCACCGAGCTGAACAGCCGCAGTGATATCGATGCCCTGGTGGCCATTCTTCAGGAGGTGTGCGCATAATGAAACTGCTGTTTGAACGGAGCTGCCCCGGCCGCGGCGCAACTCTGCTGCCCCCCTGCGATGTGCCCGCCGCATCCTTTGACGCAGGGCTCCTGCGTGGGGAAGCTCCCCACCTGCCCGAGATCTCCGAGATCGACCTGGGTCGCCACTACACCGAGCTGGCCAAGCAGACCCACGGCGTGAACGACGGCTTCTATCCCCTGGGCTCCTGCACCATGAAGTACAATCCCCGTGTCAACGAGGAGATGGCTGCTCTGCCCGGCTTTGCCCAGATCCACCCCCTGCAGCCTGTGGAGACCGTCCAGGGCTGCCTGGAGGCCATCTATACCGCTGAAAAGCTGCTGTGCGAGATCACCGGCATGCACGGCATGACCTTCCAGCCCGCCGCAGGTGCTCACGGTGAATACACCGGCCTGCTGCTGATCCGGAAGTATCACCAGGCCAACGGCGACACCGGCCGTACCAAGATCATCGTGCCCGACTCCGCCCACGGCACCAACCCCGCCTCCGCCACCATGGCAGGCTTCAAGGTCGTGTCCATCCCCTCCACTCCCGAGGGAAGCGTGGACCTGGATGCCCTGCGCGCCGCGGTCGGCCCCGACACCGCCGGCCTCATGCTGACCAACCCCAACAC
>CAYNZG010000064.1:0-7326 GCA_964401525.1 uncultured Ruminiclostridium sp. | reverse complement strand
ACCTGGACCCCGCCCGTTCCCTGGAGATCATGTCCCTGCTGGAGAAGATCAACGACATCGGCACCACTATCCTGGTGGTCACCCATGAACGGGAGCTGGTGAACCGCTTCGACAAGCGGGTCATCGCCATTGAGAGCGGCAGGATCATCAGTGACGGCGCAGGAGGGTATTACGGCAATGTTCGCTAATCTTTGGTATCATGTGAAGGAAGGTGTGCGCAGCATCTTCACCCACGGGCTGATGTCCTTTGCCTCGGTGTGTATGATCGTGGCCTGCCTGCTCATCATGGGTTCTTTCTCCCTGGTGGCTGTGAATATCAATGGGATGCTCGGCCAGTTAGAGGACGAAAACGAATTTTTGGCCTATGTGGACGAATCTCTGGACAGTAGCCAGGCCGAGAGCCTGCAGGCATCCATTGAAAAGATCGAAAACGTGGCGAAAGTCACCTACATCAGCAAGGAGACCGCCCTGGAGGACTTCAAGGCCGAGCAGGGCTACTCTGAGCTGTTCACCGACATCCCCGCCTCCACCCTGCGGGACCGGTACAGCATCCATGTGGAGGACATCGAGCTCATGTCCGACACCGTGGAGGCGGTCAAGGGCGTGGACGGCATCGCTGAGGTCCGGGCGGCTATGGAGATCGCCGACGGCTTCGTGATGCTGCGCAACGTGGCCTCCGCTATTGCGGTGATCCTCATCGTCATGCTGGTGCTGATCTCTGTCTTCATCATCGCCAACACCATCAAGCTGGCCACCTTCACCCGCCGGGAGGAGATCGCCATCATGAAGATGTGCGGTGCCACCAACTGGTTCATCCGCTGGCCCTTCCTAGTGGAGGGCATCCTCCTGGGCATCGTCGGCGGCCTGGTGGCCTATGTGGCCCAGTGGGGCATTTACGGCCTTATCGGCAAGGCCATGGCGGAGAGCGGCGTGCTGGATATCATCACCATGATCCCCTTCCAGCAGATCAACGCCATGCTGCTGCTGGTCTTCCTGCTGGTGGGCTTCGTCATCGGCGGCGGCGGCTCGGCAATGGCCATCCGTAAATTCCTGAAGGTGTAAGAGGTGTGCCCATGAGCAAGAAAAAAAGTCGGGACCCGCAGAAGATGCAGAAACGGTTTGCTTCGGTGATCGCCATCGTGCTGTGCCTGTCTCTGGTGCTGTCCCTGGTGGCCGGTCTGCTGGCCTACTGACATAAACGAACCCGAAGAAGCGGCCCGACCAGGCCGCTTCTTTTCCCTTTTCAAGGAGGAAGCCCATGATCAAGATGAAAACGAAGAAACAGCGGCGGACGGTCTCCCGGGCCAAGGCTGTGGTGGCCTGTCTGCTCTGCCTGGTGGTGGGCGGCACCGCCGCTCTGGCCGGGGTCTGGACGGCTATAGGGGAGGATGGGCGCACCCTGCTCCGGGCCTGGCAGCTCATCGACGAGAAATTCGTGGGGGAGTATGACCGGGATGCCCACCGGGAGGCCACCTTAGAGGCCATGGTGGATTCCCTGGGGGACCGCTGGTCCTACTACCTGACCCCGGAGCGGTATCAGCAGACTCTGGACACCCGGAGCAACTCCTATGTGGGCATCGGCATCACCATCGACCGGAGCCTGACCGACGGGATCAGGATCCTCAGCGTGACCCCCGGCAGCCCGGCGGAGGAGGTCGGCCTGACGGCGGGAGAGATCATCCGGTCGGTGGCCGGGACCCAGGTGAGCCCGGAGACCCTGGAGGACTGCATCGAGGCCATCAAGGGGGAGGAGGGCACTACCGTTGCCTTGGAGGTCGAGGGGACTGACGGCGCGGTCCGCTCCCTGGAGGTGGCCCGGCGGGCCGTCCACGGCATCACCGCCGCCTGGGAGATGTTAGAGGGGGACATTGGCCTGCTCACCATCCAGAGCTTCTACGAGGGGACCGCCGACCTGGTCCGCCGGGGCGTGGAGGAGCTGACCCAGCAGGGGGCCAGGGCCCTGGTGCTGGACGTGCGATATAATCCCGGCGGCTACATCACCGAGCTGACGGAGATCCTGGATATCCTCCTGCCGGAGGGGAATATTTTTATCAGCCGCAGCTACGACGGGGAGGAGACGGTCTACACCTCCGATGCCGCCTGCGTTGACCTGCCCATGGCCGTGCTGGTCAACGGGGAGAGCTACAGCGCGGCGGAATTTTTAGCGGCCCAGCTCCGGGAGTCCGTGGGAGCCGTGGTGGCAGGCACCCGCACCACCGGTAAGGGCTACTCCCAGAACCTGTTCGCCCTGCCCGACGGCAGCGGCATCGGGCTCTCCACCGGCCGGTATTTTACCGGCGGCGGGGTCTCCCTCATCGGCGTGGGCTTGGAGCCGGAGCCTTCGGTGGAGCTGACCGAGGTGGCCAAGGAGAAGCTCCTGGTTGGCCAGCTTCCCTATGAGGAGGACCTACAGCTCCAGGCGGCCATCAAGGCCCTGGACCTGGGGGAGTGAGCCCTTCTCCGGCGGGAAAGCGGGCTTCTTCCCCCGGAACTGAGGGTATCCCCTTGACAGACCGGAACAAACTACCTATAATAAGGTCCACTGATAAACTGTTTTATATTTATAATGTATCGGCGAAAACAGGCGATACATTGTATGATCGAATCATCAGAAAGATTGAGGTATCGAGCACATGGCAAAGGAATACAGACTCAGCGCAGAGCGTCTGGAGGAACTGAAGCAGGAACTGACCTATCTGAAGACCGTCCGTGAAAAGGAAGTGGCTGAGCTCATAAAGGAAGCTCGCTCCTTCGGCGACCTGTCTGAGAACAGTGAGTACGATGAAGCAAAAAACGAGCAGGGCAAGCTCTACTCCCGCATCGCCGAGGTAGAGGAGATCCTGGCAAACTACACCATCATCGAGGACGCCGGCCACCTGGACGCTGTCCACGTGGGCAACACCGTGGTGGTGGAGGACATGGAGTTCGGCGAGCAGGAGTCCTACGTCATCGTGGGCTCCCAGGAGGCCGACCCCATGAACGGCCGGATCTCTGAGGAATCCCCCTTCGGCCGCGCCCTGCTGGGCAAGCAGGCCGGCGACGAAGCAGTGGTGGAAGCTCCCGCCGGAAACATCCGGTATAAGATCGTTGCCATCCAGAGATAAAGAAAAAGGAGCGGAATCACATGGCTGAAAACAAGAAGAAGGAAGCGGCCCAGGAGCAGGAACAGGACCTGTCCCAGATCCTGAAGGTCCGCAGAGACAAGCTGAAGACCCTGCAGGAAGCAGGCAAGGACCCCTTTGAGCAGACCAAGTTCGTGGTCTCCCACCACACCCAGGAGATCAAGGACAACTTCGATGCCATGGAGGGCCAGGAGGTCACCGTGGCAGGCCGCCTGATGTCCAAGCGCGGCATGGGCAAGGTGAGCTTCTGCGACATGCAGGACAAGACCGGCCGCATCCAGCTCTATGCCCGCCGGGACGAGATGGACGAGGCTGTCTACAGCGACTTCAAGAAGTTCGACATCGGCGACATCGTGGGTGTTGTGGGCGAGGTCTTCCGCACCCAGCGCGGCGAGATGAGCGTCCGCTGCAAGGACGTGACCCTGCTGTCCAAGTCCCTGCGCCCCCTGCCCGAGAAGTTCCACGGCCTCACCGACAAGGAGCTGCGCTATCGCCAGCGGTACGTGGACCTCATCATGAACCCTGACGTTCGCCGTACCTTCGAGGTTCGCAGCGAGTTCGTTCGCTACCTGCGTAATTTCCTGGATAACCGGGGCTACATGGAGGTGGAGACCCCCGTCCTGAACACCATCTCCGGTGGTGCAACGGCCCGTCCCTTCATCACCCACCACAATACCCTGGACCTGGATATGTATATGCGCATCGCCACCGAGCTGCACCTGAAGCGTCTCATCGTGGGCGGCCTGGAGCGCGTGTACGAGGTGGGCCGTATCTTCCGCAACGAGGGTATGGACACCAAGCACAACCCCGAGTTCACCACCGTGGAGCTGTATGAGGCCTATGCCGACTTCAACGACATGATGGACCTCTTCGAGGACCTGCTCTCCGGCGCAGCCCGGGATATCCTGGGTACCTACGAGATCGAGTGGCTGGGGCAGAAGGTCTCCCTGGCTCCCGGCTTCCGCCGCATGACCATGGCCGAGGCCGTCAAGGAATACCTGGGCGTGGACTTCATGACCATCGACGACGACGCTGCCGCCGTGGCTGCCGCCAAGAGCGTGGGCATCGACATGGACGGCGTGGAGCCCACCTGGGGCCATGCCCTCTACGAGTGCTATGACCAGAAGGTCGAGAGCAAGATGATCCAGCCCACCTTCATCACCATGCACCCTGTGGATGTCTCCCCCCTGGCCAAGCGTTCCCCCAAGGATCCCCGCCTCACCGAGCGTTTCGAGCTGTTCATCTGCGGCAGCGAGATGGGCAACGCCTTCTCCGAGCTGAACGACCCCATCGACCAGAAGGAGCGTTTCCAGAAGCAGGTCGAAATGCGTGAAAAGGGCGACGAGGAAGCCGGCATGATGGACGACGACTACATCAACGCCCTGGAATATGGTCTGCCCCCCACGGGCGGCCTGGGCATCGGCATCGACCGCTGCGTCATGATGCTGACCGGTTCCGACTCTGTCCGTGATGTCATCCTCTTCCCCACCATGAAGCCCATCGACTGAACCATCATACACCGACAGCATACCGACAGTTCTTCTGCCGGTATGCTGTCGTGCAGTTTCACGGGCTGCACAGGCAGCGCCGTGCGGGAGTAACTATGGAAAAAATTACGAGTCGCACCAACCCCCTCATGACCCACATCCGCAAGCTGGCGGCGGACCGGAAGTACCGCCGGACCAGCGGGCAGATGCTCTGTGAGGGGCCCAAAATGTTAGACGAGGCCCTCAAGTGGGGGGCCAGGGTCGAGGTGCTGGTGTATGCCGAGGGCTGGCAGGTCCCGCCGGACCTGCCCGACGGCGTGCGCCTGGTGGAGGTCCCAGGGGATCTGCTCAAGTCCGTGGCCCCCACGGAGACCCCCCAGAAGGTCCTCTTCCTGTGCGCCCTGCCGCCCCGGGGCCTGCCTCAGGACCTGTCCGGCAGCCGCTACCTGGTCCTGGACGGCCTTCAGGACCCCGGCAACGTGGGGACCCTCTGGCGGACCGCCGATGCCCTGGGGGCCGACGGCCTCTTCCTGCTGCCCGGCTGCGCCGACCCCTGGAGCCCCAAGACCGTGCGGGCCACCATGGGGGCCTGCTTCCGCCTGCCTCTGTGGGAGGGGAGCCTGACAGACCTGACCGGTCTGCTGGCGCGCCATGACCTGCCCCTGTATGCTACGGCCCTGCGGGAGGACACCGAGGATGTCCGCGCCATGGACCTGACCCGGGCAGCGGTGGTCATCGGCAGCGAGGGACGGGGGGTCTCCCAGGCGGTGCTGGATGCCAGCGCCAAGACCATCAAGATCCCCATGACCGCCCGCTGTGAGTCGCTGAACGCAGCGGCAGCGGGCACCGTGATCCTCTGGCAAATGGGCCAGGGGACGATCCTGTAACGACGAGAAGTTCCCAGGAGAGGAGTGGGTGGATGTGAGCACCATACGACACTGGATCTGGCTGAGCACCCGGGGCAAATTCGCGCCCCAGTACGCCGCCCGTATCCTGGCCTGCTTCGGCTCCCCGGAGGGAGCCTACCATGCCGACCGGGTGGCCTGCGCCCAGGCGGAGGGTCTGCCGGAGACGGTGCGGGCCTCTCTGCTGGACAAGGACCTGTCCGGCGTGGAGCGCATCCTGGAGGCCTGCCATGAGCAGGACATCCGCATCCTCACCCTGCAGGATGCGGAATACCCGGAGCGGCTGCGGCAGATCCAGGAGCCGCCCTGCGTCCTCTATGTGAAAGGCCGTCTGCCTGCTCTGGATGAGGAGGCGGCGGTGGCCGTGGTGGGGGCCAGAAAGGCCAGCCCCTACGGCGTGATGACCGCCCGGAGCCTGGGCTTAGACTTGGCCCGCCAGGGTGCGCTGGTGGTCAGCGGCTCCGCCCGCGGCATCGACACGGCGGCCCTGGAAGGTGCCCTCAAGGGCGGCGGCCAGGTGCTCTGCGTCCTGGGCAACGGCATCGATGTGATCTACCCCAAGGGTAGCGAGGGCCTGTACCGGGATGTGGCCGCTCAGGGGGCGCTGCTCTCGGAGTATCCCCCGGGGACCGAGCCGAAGGGCCAGCACTTCCCCCTGCGCAACCGGCTGCTGGCCGGGCTGAGCCTGGGCATCGTGGTGGTGGAGGGCACGGAGACCAGCGGTTCCCTCATCACGGCCCGGTGGGCCCTGGAGGAGGACCGGGATGTGTTTGCCGTGCCGGGCAACATCGACGCGCCCCTGTCCCGGGGGCCCAATGGCCTCATCCGTCGGAGCGAGGCCAAGCTCATCTTAGATGCCTGGGATATTTTAGAGGAATACGAGTTCCTCTATCCGGCGAAGATCCACCCGAAAGGGGAGCTTCCCCGGGCTGCGCGGGAGGCCCGCTTGGGTCCGCCTGCGGGGGAATGGCCGGAGGACCTGCCTCTGCCAGATCCCAAGCGTAAAGCAAAGCCGAAGCCTGCCCCTGTGCCGGAAGAGGACCCGGCGGACGAGGAGCCCATCCTGGTGGTGGACCTGCGGGAGGACCCGGAGGCCTTCACCGACGACGAGGCCGCTCTGCTCCGGGCTCTGCAGGAGAGCAGGCACGCCAACGCCGACGACCTGGTGGAGCGCACCGGGATCCCGGCCCGCCGGGTGATGTCCGCCCTGACCATGCTCCAGGTCCGCCAGCTGGTGCGCCAGGAGCCGGGAGCGGGATACAGCACACCGGTCCGATTGAAAGAGTAAACAACATCCTGCGGGATGAAACGATATAGGAAACGCAAAAAACACGGAGGTTTCAACGTGGCAAAGACGAATCTGGTGATCGTAGAGTCACCGGCTAAGGCAAAGACCATTGGAAAATATCTGGGGCCCAGCTATCAGGTGCTGGCCTCCATGGGGCACGTCCGTGACCTGCCCAAGAGCAAGATGGGCGTGGACCTGGAGAACGGCTTCCAGCCGGACTACCAGCCCATCAAAGGAAAGGAGGAGACCATTGCTGCGCTGCGCTCGGCGGCCGATGCCAGCCAGAAGGTGTACCTGGCCACCGACCCGGACCGGGAGGGAGAGGCCATTTCCTGGCACCTGAAGGAGCTGCTGGAGCTGCCGGACAGCAAGACCAGCCGGGTCACCTTCAACGAGATCACCAAAAAGGTGGTCACCGAGAGCATCGCGGCCCCCCGGGAGATCGACCAGAACCTGGTGGATGCCCAGCAGGCCCGCCGCATCCTGGACCGCATCGTGGGCTATCAGCTTTCCCCCCTGCTGTG
>CAYNZG010000063.1:0-7384 GCA_964401525.1 uncultured Ruminiclostridium sp. | reverse complement strand
CGGTCCGCCAGGGGAGCAGGGAGTCCGCCTGGGAGATATACCCCACCCGGGGGACCCGGCCGGTGACCGGCCGCCCCTCCACGAAGACCTGCCCCTCTGTGGGGGCAACCTGCCCGGCCAGCACGTTCAGGGCGGTGGATTTCCCGCAGCCGGAAGGGCCCACCAGGGCCACCAGCTCCCCCCGGTCCACCGTCAGGTCCAGGTGGTCCAGCACCCGGAGGCTCTTCCCGCCGCCAAAGGGGAAGGAGACCGTCACGTCCCGCCATTCCAGCAGCTTTCTGCTGTCCTGCTCCGTTCTCTCTCTGTTCATCATGCTCTCTCCCGGAACTGGTTCCGGATGACCTTGCCGTTGGCGTTCCGCGCCAGGCCGTGGACGAAGAACAGGTCCCGGAGCTTTTTAAAGCCTGCCACCCGCTGGTTGTGGAAGGCCATCAGGTCTGCTTTCAAGTCGTCCCCCGGGAAATAGTCCTTTTCGGGGACCACATAGGCGGTGATCTTCTGGCCCAGGGCCTCGTCCGGCAGACCCACCACCAGACATTCCTTCACCGCCGGGTGCATCACCAGGGTGTGCTCCAGCTCCACAGGGCTCACCCGGTAGCCCTTGGTCTTGATGATGCCGTCGGCCCGGCCTCGATAGAACAGGTAGCCTTCCTCGTCCATCACCGCCAGGTCGCCGGTGTGGAAAATGTCCCCGTCCCACAGGTTCTCTGTGGCCTCCGGGTCGTTGAGGTAGCCGATCAGGATGCCCTCCGGGCGGCGGCCGCCGTCGGCCACGATGACGATCTCGCCCTCCTGACCAGGGGGCGCAAAGGTCCCGTCTTCCAGCAGGATCTCCACATGGTACTTGGGCATGACCCTGCCCACGGCCCCCTCCTTCCGGCCCATGTTCTTGGACACGGCGGCGATGAGGCCGCATTCCGACTGGGCGTAGCCCTCGTGGAGGACCAGCCCCGTCTGCTCCTGCACCCGCTTGGCCAGGTCCGGGTAGAGCTTCTCCCCGCCTACGGCCAGGTTGGTCAGGGAGGACAGGTCGTATTTATCCATGCCCACCTCGGTGAGCATCCGGTACACCGTGGGTTGGGCCATGATGCCGGTGACCTTCTCCTGGGCCAGGCAGGCCAGGACCTGCTCGGCGGGGAAGCGGTCGTAATCGTAGACCAGCAAGGCCCCCAGGTGGAGCCACTGGCCGTAAAATTTGGTCCCGGCCACCACCTCCCAGCCGGTGTCCCCGGTGGCGAAGTGGAGGGAGCCGTCGTGGACATCCTGCATATAGCGGGAGCCGTAATGGCAGGCCAGGGTGTAAGCATGATCGTGGAGGACCGCCTTCGGCTCCCCGGTGGAGCCGGAGGTGAAATACACCAGGATCGGCTCGTCCCACCGGGTCTCCACCCGGGCCATCACCGTGGGCTGCTCCTGCAGGCACTGGTGGAAGTCCTCAAAGCCGGGGGCGGCTCCGTCGATGGAGAACCGCAGGTCCACCCCCGTCTGCCGGGCGGCGGCGAGCACATGCTCCGCCGTCTCCCCCTCCCGGCAGACCACCACCGCCTTGGCCTGGGCCTTCTGCATCCGGTAGGCGAAGTCCTCCGTGGTGAGGCGGTAGTACAGGGGGCTCAAAATGGCCCCCAGCTTGTGGGCGGCCACGGCCACGATCCAGTACTCCCAGTGGGTCCGCAGGGTGGCCAGGATGACATCGCCCTTGCCGATGCCCCGGGACGCGAACAGATTGGCCGCCTGGGTGCTCAGGTCCTTCACCTGGCCGAAGGTCAGCCGGGTCCGCTTGCCCCGGTCGTTCCGCCAGAGCATAGCCAGCTTGTCCGGGTACAGGGTCCCCAGGGGGTCGATGACATCGTAGCCATAGTTGAAATCTTCATCATATACATAGGAACAATCCGTGAGACGGCCGTTCTCGTCAAAGGTCTCCTGGATAAAGCGGGTGTAAAACTCTGCCACAGCGGCTCCTCCTTCGGGTTTGAAATTCTGGTCGATCTGCGCCAGCATCGTGTAGATCCACGCCTCCTCCGCCGGACTGAGAGACTGCGCCAGGGACTGATTGATCCGGGCCAGCTCGGCCTTCACCAGAGGGCCTGTCTCCCGGGCCTTGTCCGTGGGATAGACCCGGTTCTGCCGCTTGTCTCGGGAGTCCTGGATCCGGGTCAGGAGCCCTTTCTCCTCCAGGGAGCGCACCGCACGGGCAGTGGCTGCCTTATCCACCCCGACCCGGGCCGTCAGCTCCTCCTGGGTGCAGCCCTCCCGCAGAAGGATATGCATCAGGAAAGGCTCCTCCGCCGCGGTCAGGTCATATTGCTGCAAAGCAACGCCCACCGCGATCTGGCATTTTCTTGCCAGCCGTGTGAGCACTCTGCCGATACATTTTGCCATTGTCCAACACCTCCGGGCCATGATAGCAAAGATTCGTTGAGGTGTCAACAATTATCTTTCTCGGCCCGGACCAGGATTCCCAAACATTGACAGAGACCCCTGCCATGGATTACAATTGGAATATCTTTTGAGACTGTCAACCAGGTTCCTGACGGCTTCCGATGTTTTCCCCCTACAGGGCACCATCCGCGTTCCCGCGCGCCGAGGCGTGTTCCGTGGGAGCATCTCCCCTTGCCGTTTTGGGCAGTCTGAACGTTTATTTTATGCTATCTTTCAGGAAAGGACGGGATCGCCATGCCCCATTCCCGCATCGTGGTCAAGGTGGGCACCTCCACCCTGGCTCATCCCTCTGGCCTGCTGAACATCCGCCGGGTCGAGGAGCTGTGCAAGGTCCTCAGCGACCTGAAAAACGCCGGGCACGAGATCATCCTGGTCTCCTCCGGCGCCATCGGCATGGGAGCCGGAAAACTCTCCCTGGCCGGGCGGCCCAGCGACATCCCCACCAAGCAGGCTGCTGCCGCCGTGGGTCAGTGCGAGCTGATGTACACCTACGACAAGCTCTTCTCCCAGTATAACCACACTGTGGCCCAGATCCTGCTGACCGCCTATGACGTGGACCACCCGGACCGGTTCGAGAACTTCCGCAACACCATGCACCGGCTGCTGGATCTGAACGCCCTGCCCATCATCAACGAGAACGACACCGTGGCCACCGAGGAGCTGGGCATCGGCGACAACGACACCCTGGGTGCCATCGTGGCCGTCAGCATGGAGGCCGACCTGCTCATCCTCCTGTCGGACATCGACGGGCTCTACACCGCCGACCCCCACACCCATCCCGAGGCCACCCTCATCAGCGACATCCCCGCCCTCACCGACGAGATCTTAGCCGTGGCCGGCGGAGCCGGATCCAGCTTAGGCACCGGCGGGATGTCCACCAAGCTCCACGCCGCCGCCATCTGCACCGAGGCCGGCTGCGACATGGTCATCGCCAACGGAGCCGTCCCCTCGGTGCTCTATGACATTGCGGAGGGCAAGCCCGTGGGCAGCCGCTTCCGCGGAAAGAGAGGCTGAACGATGCGTCCCAACGACACCCCCTTTGCTCCCGGCTGCTATCCGCCCCCTGCCTTCGCCGGAAATGAGTTCCCTCCCTGCGGCATGGAAGGGCCGGACCCTGCCGACCTGACCATCACCCGCCCCCTTCTGGAGGCCGCCCTGGCCGCCAAGCCCGCCCTGGCCGCCCTCTCCACCCAGGAGAAGAAGGCCGTCCTGCACACCATGGCCGACTGCCTGCTGGAGGACACCGCCGCCATCCTGGCCGCCAACGCCCAGGACCTGGCCGCCGCCCAGGAGGACATCAGCCCCGTGATGCAGGACCGTCTGCGCCTGACCGAGGGCCGCATCGCCGACATGGCCAAGGGCATTCTGGAGGTCGCCGCCCTGCCCGACCCCGTAGGCCGCACCCTGGCCTCCCACACCCTGCCCAATGGGTTAGAGGTCAACAAGGTCTCCGTCCCCTTGGGGGTCATCGCCATCATCTATGAGTCCCGCCCCAACGTCACCTCCGATGCCGCCAGCCTGACCTTCCAGGCGGGGAGCGTCTGCGTCCTCCGGGGCGGCAAGGAGTCCATCCACTCCAACACGGCCATCGTGGCCGCCCTGCACAAGGCCCTGGCCAGGCACGACCTGCCCCAGGCTCTGGTGAGCCTGGTCACCAACACCAGCCGGGACAGCGCCAACGAGCTCATGCAGGCCGTGGGCTACATCGACCTGCTCATCCCCCGGGGCGGTGCGTCCCTCATCCAGACGGTGGTGAACAAGGCCAAGGTCCCCTGCATCCAGACGGGCACCGGCATCTGCCACATCTATGTGGACGGTCAGGCCGACCTGGACAAGGCCATCGCCATTCTGGAAAACGCCAAGACCAGCCGTCCCTCCGTGTGCAACGCCGCCGAGGTCTGCCTGGTCCACCGGGATGTGGCCGCCGACTTCCTCCCCCTCGTCCGGGAGCGGCTGGGCCGCCAGCGGTTCGAGGCCGGTCTGGAGCCGGTGGAGCTCCGCCTGGACCCCAAGGCCCTGGAGATCCTGCCCGGCATCCCAGCAGGGTACGACGACTTCGACACCGAGTTCCTGGACTACATCCTGGCTGTGAAGGTCGTAGAGAGCGTGGAGGAGGCCATCGAGCACATCAACCAGCACTCCACCGGCCACAGCGAGGCCATCATCACCGAGGACCGGGACCACGCCGCCCTGTTCACTCGGCTCATCGACAGCGCAGCCGTCTATGTGAACGCCTCCACCCGGTTCACCGACGGCGGCCAGTTCGGCCTGGGCTGCGAGATGGGCATCTCCACCCAGAAGCTCCACGCCCGCGGCCCCATGGGTCTGGAGGAGCTGACCACGTGGAAATACGTCATCCACGGAACCGGCCAGGTGCGGTAACAGAAGCTGCCATTTCTCCATCGCAAAAGGGCGGCCAGCCCCTGGCCGCCCTACGGGTGCAGTGCGTATCGGCGGGCGACCACAGGCCGCCCCTACACCCCCGCAGGGGGGTGCTATTCAAAATTGTCGCGAAGCGACACTTCAATTTTTCATTCTTCATTTTTCATTTTCCCAACCATCAGGAGCATCTATGGAACACTACTTTTCTCCGGTCATGGATCGGAAGGACGTCAATCAGATCAGCGCGCTGGGGCTGGCGCATTGCGGCGATGCAGTCTATGAGCTGCTGGTTCGCACCTGGCTGTGTACCCACGGCGGAGTCAAGGTCAAGAGCCTCCACCGGGAGACCATCCGCTATGTGGCCGCGACGGCGCAGGCGGCACTTATGGATCGGCTGCTGCCGCTGCTGACCGAGGAGGAGACCGACCTCTACCGCCGGGGGCGCAATGCCAACGTTCACACCATTCCCAAGAGCGCCAGCCGCGAGCAGTACGCCAAGGCCACGGGGCTGGAATGCCTCTTCGGCGGGCTCTATCTGCTGGGTCGCCGGGAGCGGGTGGAGGAGCTTTTCTGTGCCATTATGGAGGACGACCATGCCCTTTGACGCTGTATTTCTCTCCGCCGTCACGGCGGAGCTCCGGCCCCAGCTGGTGGGCAGCCGGATCGATAAAATTCAAATGCCCGCCCGTGACCTCGTGCTGCTGCAATTTCACGGCCCACAGGGGAGCGGGCGGCTGCTGCTGTCGGCCTCGCCGAACGCCCCGCGCATCCACCTGACCCAGGTTCCGCTGGAAAATCCTGCCCAGCCGCCGATGTTCTGTATGCTGCTGCGCAAGCACCTGTCCGGCGGACGCATCGCCGCGCTTCGCCAGCCTCCCATGGAGCGTCTGGTGGAGCTTGTGCTGGACTGCACCGACGAAATGGGCGAGGCCGTGCAGAAGCACCTCATCCTCGAGCTGATGGGGCGCAACTCCAATCTGATTTTGACAGGCCCCGACGGGCGGGTGCTGGACTGCCTGCGGCGGGTGGACTTCGAGATGTCGGAGAAGCGCCAGGTGCTGCCGGGGCTGTTCTATCAGGATCCGCCGGGGCTGGGCAAGCAGAATCCCCAGACCGCCACGGCGCAGGAGATCGCCGACCGGCTGCTCCCGCTGGAGGGGCAAAAGCGGCTGGATCAGTGGCTGCTGGACACCTACGGCGGCCTCTCGCCGCTCATCTGCCGGGAGCTGAGTCTCGATCTCTTCGGCTTCACGGAGGTGGAGCTGGGCGAGCTGTCGCCCGAGACGAGGCAGGCTGCCGCGGAGGGACTCAGTGCGGCCTTCCGGAGCCTGACCGCCGCGCCCACGCCGGTGCTGCTGCGCAAAAACGGCAAGCCCTCGGACTTCTCCTTCCGTCCCATCCGCCAGTACGGTTCGCTGGTGCAGACGGAGCCGTGGGACAGCTTTTCCCGGTTGCTCGACGGCTACTACGCCGACCGCGATCACGCCGACCGGATGCGCCAGAAGACACAGGCGCTTCACAAATCCATGGTCAACCTGCGCGACCGGACTGCCCGGAAGCTGGAAATCCAGCGCAAGGAGCTCACGGCCACCTACGACCGCGAGCGTCTGCGCCAGCTGGGCGATATCGTCACCGCGAACCTGCACAGCATCGCCCGCGGACAGGCGCGGCTGACGGCGGTGGACTTCTACGACCCGGAGATGCGCGAGATCGATATTCCCCTCTCGCCGCAGATCTCACCCCAGCAGAACGCCGCGCGGTTCTATAAGGACTATAACCGCGCCAAAAATGCCGAGCGTGTCCTGACCGAGCAGATCAGCAAGGGAGAGCTGGAGCTGGATTATGTCAATTCCATCCTGGATGAGCTCTCCCGCGCCGAGACAGAGAAGGACGTGCAGGAGATCCGGCAGGAGCTGATTCTGGGCGGCTATGTCCGGGATACGGATAAGAAAAAGCGGATGAAGCTCCAGCCCACGAAGCCCATGGAGTTCGTGTCCAGCGAGGGCTTCGCCATCCGCGTGGGGCGCAACAACCGGCAAAATGACGAGCTGACGCTGAAGCAGAGCGCCAAGGGTGACCTCTGGCTGCACGTGCAAAAGCTCCATGGCAGCCATGTGGTGATCCAGACCGAGGGGCGCACCCCCGGCGACGCCACCATCACCGAGGCCGCCATCCTGGCCGTCTGGTACTCCCAGGCACGCGAGAGCCAGAACGTCCCCGTGGACGTGACCCCGGTGAAGCAGATCAAAAAGCCCCTGGGCGGCAAGCCCGGTATGGTCATCTACCACACCTACCGCACGGTCTACGTGACCCCGGAAAAGGCCGCAGTGGAAGCCCTGCGCGGGGGACGCAGCGACTGAATTTGTGCGCCCGCCGATTCTCCACCGCAAAAGGGCGGCCGGTTGGTTGCAAAAGCCTCCGACGAGAGCCTCCTCTATTGTAGGGGAGGCTGGGCGCTGCCGCGCCAGTGCGGACATCGGTAAAATCTGTCATCGAAGCAACCCCCGCCCGCTGCGCGGCGCTAATTCAATCGTCGCGAAGCGACTCCTCAATTAATCATTAA
>CAYNZG010000062.1:0-7386 GCA_964401525.1 uncultured Ruminiclostridium sp. | reverse complement strand
GCGCGCGGGGACGTGAGTGCAGATCTGCCTGGCATGGCCGAAAGGAAGGCCTTTGAAAAATTTGTTCGCAGCCCTTTCCCAAGGAGGAATATCCCATGCAAACCATTCGCACCCATAGAAGGTCCCCCTGGCTGACCCTGGTCCTGTTGCTGGGCACAGGGCTGGTCTACAGCGGCCTGTCCCTCTGCCTGTCTGACCTGCAGGGGGTGAGCTGGGGAGGAGATCCCCTCCTCTTCGCCCTGAACACCCTGCCGGTCCTGCTGTGCCTGGGTCTGCTGTGGCTGGCCTTTGGCCAGGCCTGGCTGGCCGCTCTGGTCACCGGCGCGGCGGTCTTCGGCCTGACCCTGGGCAACTACTTTAAGATCTGCTTCCGGGGCGACCCCCTCCAGTGGGCGGACCTGACCCTGCTCCAGGAGGCCTCCCGGATGGCAGGGGAATACAAGTTAGAGTTCGTCCCTCTGATGTATCTCTTTGCGGGGGCCATCCTGGTCTGCACCCTGGTGCTGGCGTTCCTGGGCCGGGGCAAGCCCAGGGCCACGGTCCGGCTGCTGTCTCTCACGGCGGTGGGGCTGGTCAGCTTGGTCTGCTTCTATGAGGTCTACCCGGACGACGGCCTGTACCACGACATGGCCGGGGACTACGCCATGGACGAGAACAAGGCCTACATCTCCTGCGGGATGCTCTACCCCTTCTTCCACAGCTACGGGGATTACATGGGCTATGCCAACGGCTACAGCGCCCAGCAGGCCAGCCAGATCCTGGAGCAGTATGAGGACGCGGAGATCCCGGCGGACCGGAAGGTCTCCCTGGTGGGCATCCAGTTGGAGGCCAACACGGACTTCTCCCAGTTCGACATCGAGGGCATCAGCCCCGATGTGTACCGGGGCTTCCACCAGGTCCTGGAGCAGAGCTACTCCGGCACCCTGGTCACCGACATCTTCGCCGGGGGCACTACCGAGAGCGAGTGGGCAGTCCTCACCGGGGGCAACTACCACGACGACTTCTCCCACAAGACCGACTCCGTGGCCTGGTACCTGAAGAGCCAGGGCTACACTGCCAACGGCGGCCACCCCTGCAACGACTGGTTCTATGACCGTCTCCACGTGAACCCCAACCTGGGCCTGGACGACTATCTCTTCACCGAGAACTATTACTACCAGTTCATCGCAGAAGGGGAGAAGGTGGCCTATGACGACGTGTTCTTCCCGGACCTGGAGAAGCGCATCGGGGAGCACTTCGCCACCAGCAGTGACCCGCTGTTCTCCTTCAATGTGACCTACCAGGGCCACGGGCCTTATAATCTGGAGTACACCTATTGGGGCAGCTCCTACTGCACCGGGGACTACCCGGAGCACATCAGCAACGCCCTGAACCACTACCTGTACCTCATGCAGGACACCAGCGACCGGCTGCTGCACCTGA
Organism: uncultured Ruminiclostridium sp.; assembly: GCA_964401525.1. GTDB lineage: Bacteria > Bacillota > Clostridia > Oscillospirales > Oscillospiraceae > Evtepia. Next base: position 5,964 of record CAYNZG010000062.1, on the reverse strand, counting down.
CCGAGTATCTGAACACCCTGGACCAGCCGGTGGTCCTGTTCCTCTATGGCGACCACAAGCCCTGGATGGGCGTGGGCGGCTCCATCTATGAGGAGCTGGGCATCAACATGGACCTGAACACCGAGGAGGGCTTCCTGAACTACTACAGCACCTGGTACGCCATCTGGGGCAACCAGGTTGCCAAGGAGACCCTGGGCCAGGACTTCGTGGGCCAGGGACCGGATCTGTCTCCCTGCTTCCTCATGAACGAGGTCTTCCGGCTGTGCGGCTGGGAGGGGTCGGCCTATATGCAGGCCCAGCGGGAGGTGGCCGAGGCCCTGCCCGTCATGCACACCACCGGGTGGGTCAAGGAAAACGGGGTCTACACCACCGAGCCCTCCCAGCGGGCAGAGGACCTCATCCGCCAGTTCCAGGATGTGTCCATTTACGACAGGAGCCGCGTGGTCGGAGAGGATGGCTGAGGGCCGATGCCTTCGGACAGGACCCGTGAATTTTTTGAAAAACCGGCCGTATCTTATTGAGATACGGTCGGTTTTGTGCTATCCTATAAGCTGTATATCTGTGTTTATTTTTCCTTGCTGTTGTAGGAAAACAGCGAGGCGTTCAATGGCAGAAATTTTCTCGAACTGAGGCCAAAGCATGAAATATCAGCAGTGGAACATCGCAAATCGGCCGGAAGAGCCGTATAGAGCCATGCGGGAGCGCGGGGTCCCGGCCCTGGTGGCTGCCACCCTCTGCGCCCGGGGGATCAACAGCGTGGAGGAGGCCAACGACCTGCTCTCCAGCGGGGAGCGCCAGCTCCAGGACCCTCTCCTGATGCAGGACATGGAGCGGGCTGTGGTCCGCATCCGCCAGGCCTTGGACCGGGGAGAGCTCATCGCCATTTACGGGGACTATGACGTGGATGGCATCACCTCTACCTGTCTGCTGACCCATTACCTCCGCAGCCAGGGGGGGCAGGTGACCTACTACATCCCCGACCGGCTGAACGAGGGCTACGGCGTGAACCGCCCGGCGGTGGAGCACCTGGCCCGGCAGGGGGTCAAGCTCATCGTCACCGTGGACTGCGGCATCACCGCCGTGGAGGAAGTGAAATATGCCCAGAGCCTGGGCGTGGATGTGATCATCACCGACCACCACGAGTGCAAGGAGGAGATCCCCCAGGCCGTGGCCGTGGTGGACCCCCACCGGAAGGACTGCGCCTATCCCTTCAAGGATCTGGCCGGGGTGGGCGTGGCCCTGAAGGTGGTCATGGCCCTGGGCGGCCCGGAGAACTACCACGCCCTGTTCCAGACCTATTCTGACCTGGCTGCCGTGGGCACCGTGGCGGATGTCATGAAGCTCCTGGGCGAGAACCGCACCATCGTCCGGGTGGGCCTGAACCACCTGAAAAAGACCCGCCGCCGGGGCCTGTACTCCCTCATGCTGGAGGCCGGGACCCTGAACCGGGCCATCAACTCCACCACCGTGGGCTACTGCCTGTCCCCCCGCATCAATGCTGCCGGGCGCATGGGCCGGGCCACCATGGCTGCCGAGCTCATCCTGACGGAGGACCCCATCCAGGCGGAGGAGCTGGCCCACGAGCTGTGCGAGCTGAACCGCCAGCGGCAGGCGGTGGAGCTGGATATCTTCAACCAGTGCACCCGTCAGGTGGACGACAAGAAGCAGTATGACTGCCTGGTGCTGGCCGACCGGACCTGGCACCAGGGGGTGGTGGGCATCGTGGCCTCCCGTCTGAGCGAGCAGTTCGCCTGCCCGGTGTTCATGATCTGCCTCCAGGAGGACGGCCGGGGGAAGGGCTCCTGCCGGTCCTACGGCGGCTTCAACCTCTTCTGCGCCCTGGAGCAGTGCGCGGACCTGCTGGAGGGCTACGGCGGCCACGCTCTGGCCGCGGGCTTCACCATCCGGGAGGAGCACATCGATGCCTTCCGCGCCCGGATGCAGGCCATCGTCCGGGAAAACACCGGCGGAGAGCGGATGGTCTCCACCCTGCACATCGACGGGGAGATCGAGGACACCAGCGTCCTCACTGTGGAGCAGGTGGAAGCACTGTCCATGCTGGAGCCCTACGGAGCGGGGAACCCCAAGCCGGTGTTCTCCCTGTCCGGGGTGACGGTGACCTGCATGTCCGACGTGGGCGGCGGCCGCCACCTGAAGATGCGGGCCAGCCGAGACGGCCGCACGGTGGACATGATCTTCTTCTCCGTGACCCGGGCCAAGTCCGGCCTGGCGGTGGGGGACCGGGCCGACGTGGCCTTCTACCCCCAGATCAACGAATATCGCGGCTCCCGGACGGTCCAGCTCCACTTAGTGGACCTGCGCCCGGCGGATTCCCCCAAGTTCCGGGCGGACCGGGACCTGTACGAGCGGTTCTGCCGGGGGGAGCAGATCACCCCCAAGGAGGCCCGGGCCATGATCCCCCAGCGGGACGAGTTCGCCGGGCTGTGGCGGTATCTGTCCTTCCGCAACGGGGAGATCGTGGACACCCCGGCCCGTCTGGCCAGGAAGGTGGCCCACGAAGCTGAACTGTGGGAGTCTCCGCTGCGCACCCTCATCTGCCTAGATGTGATGGCGCAGTTAGACCTGCTGAAGGTCAGCCCCGACGAGGGGGGCACCCTGCGGGTGAAGCTGAAAAAGCACCGGGGCAAGGGGAAAGTGAACCTCTACGAGGCCCCGATCATCAAAAAACTCCAGGCCATCGCCTGGTCCAACCATAAGGATGCCTGAAATGATGCAGTGTTGGGAAAGGAAGCCGATCTATGGAGGATAAATTAGACGCTCGATTCCACGAGCTGGAAGCGAAACTGAAAAACATGACGGAGGAGGACCTGGTCCGGGTCCGGGATGCCTATCAGTATGCCAAGGCCTACCACGACGGACAGCTCCGCAAGGACGGCTCCCCCTATATCACCCATCCCCTGGAGGTGGCCCATCTGGTGGCCGAGCTGGGTCTGGACGCAGACTCCGTCATGGCCGCCCTCCTGCACGACACCATCGAGGACACCGACGCCACCTATGAGGAGGTGGCCAAGCGATTCACCCCGGCGGTGGCGGACCTGGTGGAGGGCGTGACCAAGCTGGACAAGGTGAAGTACACCTCCATCGAGGAAAAGCAGATGGAGAACCTGCGCAAGATGCTCATGGCCATGGCCAAGGACGTGCGGGTCATGCTCATCAAGATCTGCGACCGGGTCCACAACATCCGCACCATGGAGTTCCAGTCCGAGCGGAAGCGGCGGGAGAAGTCTTTGGAGACGTTGGAGGTCTACGCCCCCATCGCCCACCGCCTGGGCATGCAGCGGATGAAGTGGGAGATGGAGGACCTCTCCCTGAAGTACCTGGACCCCGTGGCCTACAAGGAGATCGAGGACGAGCTGGCCCACCAGGCCCAGACCCACGCGGCCTTCATGGACAAGATCCAGAACGAGATCACCACCCGCCTGGAAAAGGAGGGCATCAAGGCCACCGTCTACGGCCGGGTGAAGCATATTTATTCCATCTACCGGAAAATGTACGCCCAGAACAAGACCTTCAGCGAGATCTTCGATCTCTATGCCTTCCGGGTCATCGTGGACGATATGCCCACCTGCTACTCGGTGCTGGGCTGCATCCACGACATGTACAAGGCGGTGCTGGGCCGCTTCAAGGACTATATAGGCAACCCCAAGCCCAACATGTACCAGTCCCTGCACACCACGGTCATCGGCACCGAGGGCATCCCCTTCGAGGTGCAGATCCGCACCTGGGACATGCACCACATGGCGGAATACGGCATCGCCGCCCATTGGAAGTACAAGCAGGGCATGAGCAACAAGCAGCTGGGCACGGAGGAGACCTTCGCCTGGGTCCGCCGCCTGCTGGAAAACCAGCAGGACATCGAGGCCGAGGAGTATATCCGCACCCTGAAGGTGGACCTCTTCGCCGACGAGGTCTTCGTCTTCACCCCCAACGCCGACGTGATCAACCTGCCCGCCGGAGCCACCCCCATCGACTTTGCCTACGCCATCCACTCCGGGGTGGGCAACTCCATGACCGGGGCCAAGGTCAACGGCCGCATCGTGGGCTTTGACTATCAGCTCCGCTCCGGCGAGATCGTGGAGGTCATCACCTCCAAGAACGCCAAGGGCCCCAGCCGCGACTGGATGAAGCTGGCCAAGAGCAACCAGGCCCGCACCAAGATCCGCCAGTGGTTCAAGCGGGAGAAGCGGGAGGAGAACGTGGCCCAGGGCCGGGCCATGTTCGAGGGCGAGCTCAAGCGGCTGGGCATCACCATCGCCATGATCACCACGGAAGAGATGCTCCCCCATGTGCTGGAGAAGGTCCGCTTCAACTCTCTGGAGGAGATGTACGCCGCCATCGGCTACGGCGGTGCCTCCGCCCAGAAGTGCGCCAACCGCACCCGGGAGGAGCTGGTCCACCAGGACCGGCAGCAGGCCGAGCGGATCGCCGCGGAAAAGGCTGCCCGGGAGCAGGCGGAAAAGGAGGCCACCCGGGCCAAGGTGGACTCCGGTGTTGCCAAGACCGGCGGCGGCAAGAAGTCGGTCTCCGGCGTGATCGTTTCGGGCATGACCGAGTGCATGGTGAAGTTCGCCAAGTGCTGTACCCCCGTGCCCGGGGACGAGATCGTCGGCTTCATCACCCGCGGCTTCGGCGTGTCCGTCCACCGGTGCGACTGCCCCAACGCCATCAACGGCATGAACCGGGCCGCCGAGAAGGACCGCTGGATCAAGGTCAGCTGGGATCCCGGCAGCCTGAACACCTATAAGTCCACCATTGAGCTCATCGGCCGGGACCGGAACGGCCTGGCCCTGGATGTGGTCACCGTGCTCTCCACGGCCAAGGTCAACACCCTCTCCTTCAACGCCCAGGCCCTGCCCGACGGCTACGCCAAGATCAGCCTGGTGGTGGAGGTCCGCACCCAGGGCGAGGTGACCACCATCATGAACAAGCTCCAGCAGATCAACGGCATTTATCAGGTGGCCCGCGTCAGCGGATGACGGCTGCCCGGAAAATAAACAGTAAGGAAGCGCATCAACGATGGAACACAATTTCCAGCCCCTGCTCTTCGGCGGGGATATCAACGTATACAGTGTGGCCCGGGCCTTTCATGAGGCCTACGGCGTGAAGTCGGTCTGCTTTGGCAAGTTCGCCACCGGCCCGGCTTACGGCTCCAGCATCATCGACTACCGGGTCTGCGCCCAGAACGAGGACGCGGCAGCTTTTCGGCAGAACGTGGCCGATGTGGCCCGGGAGTTTGCCGACAAGACCGTGCTGGTCATCGGCTGCGGCGACAGCTATGTGAAGCTGTGCGCAGAGAACAAGGATCAGTTCCCGGCCAACTGTGTGGCCGCCTACATCGACGGCGACCTGATGAACACCCTCATCAACAAGGAGAAGTTTTACGCCCTGTGCGACAAGCACGGCATCGACCATCCCGGCACCTTCATCTACCGGAAGGAGATGGGCCACGACTTCGAGCTGCCCTTCCAGCCCCCCTATATCTGCAAGCCCGCCAACGGCGTGGCCTACTGGGAGCATCCTTTCCCGGGGAATGAGAAGGTCTTCATCTGCCCCGACCGGAAGAACCTGGAGGAGGTCCTGGACAAGGTCTATGCCGCAGGGTATCCCGACAGCATGATCCTCCAGGACTTCATCCCCGGCGACGACAGCAACATGCGGGTGCTCACCTGCTACTCCGACCGGAACGCCAAGGTGAAGCTCATGTGCCTGGGCCATGTGCTCCTGGAGGAGCACACCCCCCACGGCATCGGCAACCATGCTGTCATCCTCACCGAGGTCAACGAGGCGCTCTGCCAGAAGTTCAAGGCCTTCCTGGAGGACCTGGGCTATGTGGGCTTCTCCAACTTCGACATCAAGTACGACCCCAGAAGCGGGAAGTACCAGGCCTTTGAGATCAACTGCCGCCAGGGCCGCAGCAACTACTACGTCACCGGCGCGGGCTAC
>CAYNZG010000061.1:0-7451 GCA_964401525.1 uncultured Ruminiclostridium sp. | reverse complement strand
GTCATGCAGCGCACGCGGATCAATTTGCAGAACTCACACAGACTGATGCTCTGCCAGCCATACCTTCATCTTGGTCTTGGCAAGGCTGGAAATCGTCTCCTGCGGACAGGGCGAAGCCGGGCCGCCGTTCTGATAGACAAAGTAAAGTCCTTCCGGCGTCTGGAAAAGGATTTCCTCATAGCCTGCCGGATCGCCATAGAAGCCGACGGTGCGCTTGTAAACCACGCTTGCGGTTTCTGTGTTGTATTCGCGCTTACGAATAACCTGCTTCATGATACGCCTCCATTTTTCAAAAGCAAATTCTTTTGCGTTTTTCTCTATTATACCAGTATTCCTTTTGCCTTTTCAAGCACAATACCTTCCGAAGTTTTTGCGCAAAGCAAACGGCATTTTTGTTATGGTGCACAAATTGAAGATTATATTTTGTGCATTTTGCCTTTTCTCCTGTATTTGCCGCATAAAACAGAATCAGGAGGCCTGGCCTCCTGATTCTGTTACGACCGGAACTATAAGCCGGGTTCTGTAATCGACAGCCATCTATCTCGACGTACCGTTACCGGCACGCTCAAGCCACCTCCCCGGAGACGGTCGGGCCAACCATATGTCTCCTCCACGGTGTTGCTCCGGATAGAGTTTACAGCATCACGACGTTCCCGTGTGATGGGTGAGCTCTTACCTCGCCTTTCCACCCTTACTGCGGAAAAACCGCAGCGGTATATCTCTGTTGCACTTGTCCTGAAGTCGCCTTCGGCGGGCGTTACCCGTTATCCTTGCCCTATGGAGCCCGGACTTTCCTCATGACCGGCCTTTCGACCTGGCCACGCGGCTGTCCGGCTCACTTGCACCGTTTATTTTACTCAATTTCCCGCCCCTTGTCAATCATCCTTCGACCCTTTGGTCGGAACTTTTCCGGGATCACGGCCCATTCCCCCGTCCGGCGGCGCGCCATCGGAGGGTCTGCCGTCCCCTCGGTCCGGCGGAGGCGTTCCCGGCCGCCCTTCCTCAAGGGAACCGCCGGGGCCTGCTTGGCCGTCCGGGCCGCCGCCCATGGCCTGCATCATGGAACCCATGTCGGAAATGGTCAGGTGGGAGGCATCCACCAGCGTGTCCTGGGCATCCTGCTGCCCCTGGCCGTCGGCGGGGATGGTGCCGTCCAGCTGTCCCCGGATACTCTCGGCCCGCAGGAGGCAGAACTCCTCCAGAGTGCTCACGCCCATCTGGAACGCTTCATAGGTGCAGAATTTGGTGGGGTCCTGCTCCACATAGGGGGTGATGAGGTCCGTCACCCGCTGGATCTCCTCCTCCAGCCAGCCGCTGGTGAAGAAGAGGTCCAGGAAATCGGCAAAGTACCCGTGGTACTGCCGGGTCGCGGTCTCGTCGGCAAAGATCCAGGCCAGCATGGGCCGGTCCTCGGTGGTGCCGCCGGACACCGGGTCATCGATGGGATAGTTCACCAACTCGGTGGCATCTCCCCTGTCCTGGAAGCCGCCGAAAGCCAGGTTGTAGTCCCAGGGGATCATGGACAGCACGCCGTCCTCCTCGTAAAGATAGTAGTTGTGGATCATGGAGCCGGTGTAGCTGTCGAAGTTGCAGACGAAGTTATGGACCACGAAGTAGCGCAGGACCTCGTCAGTATCCACCACGCTTTCGACGTTCTCCCCCTGGTTGAGGGTCTTCAGGGAGGCGATGAGCCGGTCCTTGTCCCGGTCCGTGATCTCCGTCTTGGTGTTGTCGAAAATGTTGGCGTAGCTGTCATGATCATCGTCGGTGTAAAGGAGCTTCACATCGTCCGAACCCATGGCGAGGCCCTCCCCACCAGGACCGCCGTCAGGCAGGGACATTCCCTTCAACATACTGGGGTCAAAGCTCTCCGGGTCCAGGTCAGAGGGATCCAGGTCCTCCGGCAGGCCCATCTCGGCGGGGTCGAAGTCCTCGGGCATGGTGAAGTCACCGCCCATCCCCTTTCCGCCGCCCATGTCCATGGAATCGGGCTTGTAAAGCTCCCCCTGGCCGCCGCCGTAATTGCGCTCCAGGAAGCTGTCCTCCACGGCCTCCACCGCCAGGTAGAGGCCCCAGACCTCCCCGTTCACCGTGATGTTTATATAGCTGCACATAGGGGCATCCACCCCGAAGAGGTCCATCAGCCGATAGCAGAGGTAGTCCTTCGTGTAGGTGTTGTCCTGGATGATGTTGTTCAGGCTCAGCTTGTCCAGACCCTGGAAGGTCCTCCCGTCCTGGTAGTGGTCGAACTCCAGCTTGAAGCTGTAGCGGTCGTTGCCGTACTGCTTCACCGAGGACAGGGAGGTGTTGCCCTTGGCCCGGATGCCGATGTCCGAGACGGTCTCCCCGTCGATGGTCACGGAGCAGAGGGCGTATTCCTCGTTCTCGCAGGTCTCCAGAAAGCCGTCCCAGTCCTCCATGGTGATGTCCAGGGTGTGGACCACTGAGGTGTCGAAAAGGCCGGTCTCATAGGCCTGCTCGCTGCCCTGTGCCATGGTCTCCCGGGACTGGGGATACTTCCAGATCAGCAGGGCAGAGACCGCCGCCAGGATCGCCAGGCTCAGGGCCAGGCAGAGCTTGCCCAGGTGAGGGTGGGTAGACATCGGTCCCCCTCCCCTCAGCCCATGTAGTCGCCGTTATAGCTCACCAGCACGGCGCTCTCCACCCCGTCCAGACTGTCCAGGGCGTTGACAAAGGAGGTGTCCTCGTCCTTCAGGCGGACCTCCAGGGTCAGCTCCACGCTGCCCGCCTGGACGGTCTTTCCCTTCACGGCGCAGCGGCGGGCCTGACCCTTCAGCAGGTCCATGGCCGCCCGCTCGCTGTCCTGATCCCGGCAGCGGACCACCGCGATATAGGGGCGCACATGGGGTTTCCGGTTGGCAAAGACCAGCAGGATCACGCCGATGACCAGGCTGCCCAGGATGGCCAGCGGCAGCATCCCGGAGGCCAGGATGATGCCCACGGCGATTGACCAAAAGAGGAAGGCGATGTCCATAGGCTCCTTGATGGCCGTGCGGAAACGAACGATGGACAGGGCACCCACCATGCCCAGGGACAGGACCACGTTGGAGGTCACCGCCAGCATGACCACCGTGGTGATCATGGTCAGGGCCAGGAGGGTCACGCCGAAGCCGGAGGAATACATGACCCCGGCGTAGGTCTTCTGGTAGATGAAGAGGATGAATACTCCCAGGGCGAAGGCCAGCAGCAGGGTCAGGCCCATGTCCGGGATGCTCACGCTGGTCACGTTGTCCAGAAAGCTGGACTTGAAGATGTCTTGAAATGTCATGGCTCTCGTTCTCCTTTTGCTTTAATCATAGGCGCGGCAGGCAGCATACTTGGAAAAGGCTGCTGCTCGGCGGCCGGGAAGCTGGACCGCGTCCCGGATCAGGTCCGGCAGGAAGGCATCCCACTTGACCTCCAAAATGACCGGGTCATCCACCACGGGGATAGTGACGCAGGCCGGATCCAAAAAATCCACGCACCGCAGGCCGGTGCGGATGTGATAGTCCAGGGTCACCCGGACATTTCCGGCGGGGTAGACAAAGGGCTCCCGCACATAGTCCACCAGGGTCCTGGGCCTTAACCCCTGGATGGTCATCTTGGCATGGAGCTCCCGGAGCAAAGGCTCCTGGCTCTCCCCCATCCACCGAACCTCCCCGTTCAGGATGGCCCGGACCTGGTCCGGGGTCAGGCGCACCTTGTCCTTGGTCCCCAGGCCGTTTCGCTTGCTCTTTTTTTCCAGGTGGATCAGGGTCGGGTCATGGTTGTAGCAGCGGATCCGGAACTTTTCCCGCACGTTGACCCCATCCAGCTTCTCCCGGAGGGCCGTGTCCCCCGGCGTATCAAAGTAGAGGGAGCGGATGTGGTAGCGTCCGTTCACCGCGTGAGGGTCCGGGCGGGCCACTGCCCGCAGCCGCTGCCGAAGCAGAGGCAGGTCACCGGGTCCCAGGCGGTGCTTCCACTCCTGGCGCATCATCATAGGCCGTATGGTCTCCTTTCGTTGATCTCACATAAATCTTACACAGAGGACCTTAGAGATAACTTAAAAAAAGACGCCCCTCAGCAAACAAACTGAGAAGCGTCTGTAAATAAACTGTTAAGAGGGCAGCTCCACGGTGAACACCACCCGCTCGCCCTCTGCGTCCGCCCGGATGGTCCCCTTCCAGGCCCGGACGATGGCCTGGGCCGCCGACAGGCCGATGCCGTAGCCTCCGCCCTGCTGGGTCCGGGCGGGGTCCCCCCGGTAGAACCGATCAAAGAGCCGTGCCGGATCCTCCGGCAGGCGGGCCGGGCCGTTGGCCACCACCAGCCGGACTCCTTTCCCGCTGCGGGCCAGGACCACTGTGATGGTCCCGCCGGGGTCGGTATACTTCACCCCGTTGTCCAGCAGGATGGACAGGAGCTGGGTCAAATGACCCCGCTCGCTCCGAACCACGATCCCCGGGGGCACGGTCTCCTCCAGCAGGATGCCCCGCAGACCGGCGGTCTCCCGGAAGGAGGCGGTCATCTCCCGGACCAGGCCGCTCAGGTCCACCGGCTGAGCCGGGGGCGGTTCCCCCGTCTCGTCCATCCGGGCCAGGGTCAGCAGGTTGGCGGTCAGCCCGCCCAGGCGGCGGGTCTGAGCCTTGATGTTTCGGGTCCACTTGCTCTCCCCCTGGTGAAGCTCCAGGGCCTCGGCGTTGGCCTGGATGATGGCCAGCGGGGTCTTCAACTCATGGCCCGCGTTGGTCACAAACTGTTTTTGCTTTTCGATGCTCTCCGCCACGGGGGCGATGGACCGCCGGGCCAGGACCACCACCAGGGCCAGCATCCCCAGCCAGCACAGCAGGCCCACTGCCCCGGACAGGGCCAGCATGGACAGGACCTTGTGCCGGGCGGTGGCCTGAATATCCTCCTGCATCTCCGGAGGCAGGACCTTCTCCCACCCGGGACCTGGCCAGGGCTCCGGCTGGACCGGCGGGGCCGCCGGGAAGCCGTCCATCTGCAGCACGGTCTGGAGCATCCGGTCCGTCTGCTGCTCCACCAGGATCCAGTTGGCCAGGTTGATGGCCCCCAGCAGCAGCAGCAGCAGCGCAGTGATAGCGCTCATAGCCGTGAGGACGAACTTCTTCTGTAAAGTCTTTCTCATGGGGCCGTCTCCAGGGTGTAGCCCAGGCCCCGGCGGGCCTTGATGCTCACCTGAGATCCCAGAGCCGTCAACCGCTTGCGCAGATAGGAGAGGTAGACCCACACCGCGCCCACCTCGGCCTCGGACTCATACCCCCACACCTTCACCAAAAGCTGCTCCGAGGACAGGCAGATGCCCTGGTTGCGGAGCAGGACCTCCATCAGCCGGAACTCCTTGCCCGTCAGCGTGACCGACCGGTCCCCGCAGGACAGGCAACAGGAGCCCAGATCCAGGGTCAGATCCCCATAGCGCAGGGTCTCCGGGACGAACGCCTCCCGCCGCCGGAGCATGGCCCGGATCCGGGCCAGCAGCTCCCCCATGTCAAAGGGCTTGGTGAGGTAGTCGTCTGCCCCCAGGTCCAGGCCCCGAATGCGGTCCTCCACCTCGCCCTTGGCGGTGAGCAGCAGGACCGGGGTGCGGCAGCCCTCCTGCCGGAGGGTGGCCAGGACGGTCAGCCCGTCCACCTTGGGCAGCATGAGATCCAGGATGATGCCGTCGTAGACCTCTGCCCGGGCATAGGCTAAAGCCTCTGCTCCGTCCGCCACAGCGTCCACCAGGTAGTGGTGATAGGTGAGAATATCCGTGACGGCCTCGGCCATGGCGGCCTCATCCTCGGCATATAAGAGTTTCATGGCGGCCTCCTTCCAAAAAAACGGCCCTCCCTCAGAGGAGGGAGGGCGCAGATCCGGTTCGTGGTGATCGTTATTCGCCGTAACGCAGGGCGGGGCGGCGCTTGTGGCCGCTGCGGGCGTGGTACCGGTCGATGATGGCCTTGTCGTGCTCGTTGGCCTCGCCGGTGGTGATGTACTTGTCGATGGCGGCATAGGTCACGCCCATGTCGTCCTCGTCCGTCTGGCCCTCATAGAGACCGGCAGAGGGTGCCTTCTCGATGACGGCGGCGGGGGCCTCCAGATAGCGCAGGTACTCAAAGACCTCGGTGGCGGTCAGGTCTGCGATGGGGTTCAGGTCGAAGGCACCGTCGCCCCACTTGGTGAAGTAGCCCATGTGGTACTCGCTGGCGTTGCCGGTGCCAGCCACCAGGCGGTTCTCGCTGGCGCCCACAGCGTACAGAGAGAGCATCCGCAGGCGGGGAGCCAGGTTGGTGATGGCCTGCTGGTTCAGCTCGGTGATGCCGGACAGGGCCTCCATGGCCAGCTCCTTCTGGGGAGTGATGTCCAGAACGCGGGTCTTGATGCCGAACTTCTTGGACACCTCCATGCCGTCGTCCTTATCGATGGTGAAGTTGCGCTTGGAGCTGCAGGGGATGATGATGGACTCGGTGTTCTCGCAGGCCATCTTGCACAGGATCATCACCAGGGCGGAGTCCTTGCCGCCGCTGTTGCCGATGATGATGCCGTCGGCGTGGGCCTCGGCCAGAGCGTCCTGAATGAACTTGATCCGCTTTTCGGTTTCTACTGCATAATCACGCATGATGCTGATCCTTCCTTTTTCTTAAATTACTCGACGGTGACAGACTTTGCCTTCTTGGGCTTGTCGATGTCGCAGCCGTTGGCCTTGGCGACATAGTAGGCGAAGAGCTGGAGGGGCACGATCTCCGGCAGGGAGTTGAAGAGCGGGTTGGTCTTGGGCACGAAGATCACGTCGTCGGCCTCGGCAAAGATCTGGCGGTTGCCCTCCAGGACCACAGCCAGGACCTGTGCGCCCCGGGCCTTGACCTCCTTGATGTTGCTCATCATCTTGTCAAAGAGCCGCTCGTAGCAGGCCAGGGCGATCACGGGACGGCCCTTCTCGATGAGGGCGATGGTGCCGTGCTTCAGTTCCCCGGCTCCGTAGGCCTCGGAGTGGAGGTAGGAGATCTCCTTGAGCTTCAGGGAGCCCTCCATGCAGGCGGCGTAGTCCAGGTTGCGGCCGATGAAGAAGAGGTTGTTGTACCCGTGGTACTTCTCTGCCAGGGCCTGGATGTTGGGGTTCAGGTCGATGGACCGCTGGATGAGGCTGGGGAACTGGAGGATGTCCTCCACCAGGGCCTTGTTCTCCTCGTCGGTCAGGCGGCCCAGACGGCGGGCCATGTAGACGGCCAGCATGTGCATGACGGAGACCTGGGTGGTGTAGCCCTTGGTGGTGGCCACGGCGATCTCCGGGCCGGCCCAGGTGTAGATGACATCATCGGCCAGCTTGGCGATGGTGGAGCCGACCACGTTGACGATGGCCAGGACGCGGGCGCCCCGGGCCTTGCACTCCTTCATGGCGGCGATGGTGTCCGCGGTCTCGCCGGACTGGGAGACCACCACCAGCAGGGTGTGCTCATCCACCAGGGGGT
>CAYNZG010000060.1:0-7647 GCA_964401525.1 uncultured Ruminiclostridium sp. | reverse complement strand
GTGCTGAACATCCTCCTCCAGATCCTGGACGACGGCCACATCACCGATGCCCAGGGCCGGGTGGTGAACTTTGAAAACGCCGTCATCGTGATGACCTCCAACGCCGGCAGCGAATCCTCTTCCGCGCCTCTGGGCTTCGGCAAGAGCGCCAACGAGCAGAACCGGGACAAGGCCATGAAGGCCCTGCAGCAGTTCCTGCGGCCGGAGTTCATCAACCGTGTGGACGAAGTGGTCTGCTTCAACCGCCTCACCGAGGAGAACTTCCGCTCCATCGCCCAGATCATGCTCAAGGAGCTGCAGGATGTGCTGGCTGAGAAGGAGCTGACCTTTACCTGGGAGGAAGCCGTGCTGGACCTGCTGGTGAAGGACTCCTACTCCGCCGCTTACGGGGCCAGAAACCTCCGCCGGTATATCCAGAAGAACCTGGAGGACCCCATCGCCTCCAAGATCATCGAAAGCTACCTGCACCCCATCACCACCCTGAAAGCCATCGCAGAAGACGGCAAGATCCAGATCTTAGCCCTCTGAGTCACTCTGTAGCATAAACAAACGGTCCCCCTTGCTTGATCGCAAGGGGGACCGTTTTCGATCTTCTTAGTTTATCCGTTGACCACATAGCCGTTGACGGTGACAAATGCCACCTCGGTGCCCAGGTCGTCGGTGACCTTCACCTCATAGAAGCAGACCCGCTTGCCGTCCTTCACCTGACGGGCCTCTGCGGTGAGGTACTTCCCCTGGGCGGATTTCAGAAACGTGATCTGGGAAGCCTGGGTGACCACGTCCCGCCCCCGCTGGTTGGCTGCCACGGCAAAGGCGAAGTCCGCCAGGGTGAACACCGCCCCCCCCATGGGGATGCCTAAGGCGTTGCAGTGGCGGGGCTGGATCTCCATGGAGCACTTGGCGTAGCCATAGGAGGCCTCCTCGATGACCGCCCCCAGGCCGTCGGCCACAAAGAGGTCGTGGATAAATTTTTCTCGCAGTTGGTTCATGTCAGTGTCCATAGAGGTCCCCTCCGTAGTTTCAGAATATGGTTATGCTACGCCTTCCCGCTCCCCTTGTCAACCTCCCTTTCCCCGTTGACAAGGGGAAATTTTTGTGGTATCTTAGTCTCGCGGTTAGTTGGTCAAGTAACTAACCAGTGAACGAGAGAGGTGACGCCATGCCGTTCCAAAGTGAAAAGCCCATCTTTCTCCAGCTGGCGGAACAGTTGGAGAGCGGCATCCTCTCCGGGGCCTACCCGGAGGGCAGCCAGGTGCCCTCCATCACGGAGTATGCTGCCGCCTACAAGATCAATCCCGCCACCGCCAACAAGGCCATTAGCCTCCTGGTGAACGCCGGACTGCTGTATAAAAAGCGGGGCATCGGTATGTTCGTGGCCGAGGGGGCCCAGGCCGCCCTGCGCAGGAAGCGGTCCGAGGATTTCTATCACGACTATGTTGAGACCCTGGTGCGGGAGGCCAGGAACCTGGACCTCTCCCTGGACCAGCTCATGGAACTCATTCAAAGGGGGTACCAAGATGGCACTTGAATTTCAAAACATCACCAAGACTTTTGGCAAGACACGGGCCTTAGATGGGGTCACCCTGACCATCGAGGAGGGTCGGATCTACGGCCTGCTGGGGAACAACGGCGCGGGCAAGTCCACCCTGCTGTCCATCCTCACCGACCGCCAGCGGCCGGACAGCGGCCATGTCTTCATCGACGGGCTGCCCGTCAAGAACAACGACGAGGCCCTGAGACGGGTCTTCCTGGTGGGGGAGCAAAACTTCTTCCCCGACGACATGAAGGTCAAAAAGGCCCTGGACCTCCTGCCGCTCTTCTACCCCGCCTTCGACGGGGACTACGCCCGGGACCTGTGCCGACAGTTCGGCCTACCACTGAAGAAAAAGATCACAAGCCTGTCCACAGGCTACGCCTCCATCTTCCGGCTGATCTTAGGGCTCAGCGTCAACACCCCCTATGTCCTCTTTGATGAGCCTGTTTTGGGGCTGGATGCCCAGCATCGGGACCTGTTTTACCGACTGTTGGTGGAGAAGTACGCCGAGGGCCGGACCACCTTCGTGATCTCCACCCACCTCATCGCCGAGGTAGAGAACCTCATCGAGCACACCATCATCCTCCGGGCGGGCCGGATCCTGCAAAACGCCCCCACCGACACGCTGATGGAGAACGCCTATACTCTTTCCGGCCCCGCTGGGATGGTGGATGACTACGCCGCCGACAAGAGGGTCCTCTCCGGCCACAGCCTGGGCGGGTTGAAGACCGTCAGCATCCAGGGCGTGCCGGAGGCCGACCTGCCCGTCGGTCTGGAGGTCAGCCGCCTGAGCCTGCAGGACTACTTCATCTGTCTCCAGGAGGCGGAAGATGCCGCCCACACCCGAGAGGAGGTCACACCATGACACGAAACCCATCCCTGCGCTGCCAGCTCCGGGAATACCGCACCGGCTGCCTGGTGGTCCTGCTGGTCAACTTCCTGCTTTTTTTCACCTTCCGCGTCTTAGTCCAGGTCTTGGAGGGCGGAGAGGCCACCCTGAACGGCAGCGCCTTCACCTACATCATTTTCATGTTCGTCATCGGCATCGTCATGCCCCGGCCCTTCCTGCGGCTGGGCATCCAGCTTGGGGTCAGCCGACGGACCTCCTTCCGGAATTCTCTGGTGAGCGCCGCCCTTGCCGCCCTGTTCCTGGCAGTCTGCGATGATCTGATGGTGCTCCTGTTCCAGGCTCTGGTGTATCCCAACTTCCAGGTCAGCCATCTCTATGCGCTCCTGTACACCGGTTCCACCGCTCCCCTGCCTTTCCCCCAGCAGATCCTCTCCCTGCTGTTCTCCGCCTGTCTCATGTTCTTCTGCTGGACTGCCGGATGCTTCTTCACCTTCTTGTTCTGGCAGCTGAATACCTTCGGCTGCGTGCTGGCGGGCCTCGCCATCTCCGTGGTGCTGACGGCGGTCCCGCTCCTTCTCTACTGCTGTGAGCCCCTCGCTCCCGTGGCCTCCCTGCTGAATGCCTGGGGCAGCCAGTGCCTGGCCTTCCCCTGGGTAGCCATGGTCTCGTTCCTGGTCCTGGCCGCTCTTCTGACTCTCCTGAGCTGGCTGCTGGTCCGGAATGTCAACATCCGGGGCACCGCCCTGAAATGATCCCCTTGCAGTCTCCCCCGGTCTATTGTAAAATGGAGAAAATCCCCTAAGGAGGACGCACCATGGAATATACCTTCGACGAAGTGGCCGAGCTGCTGGATGAGATGGCCGAACGGCTCCCCCCTGTGTTTTTCGAGGAGCTCAACGGCGGCATCCTCCTGGAGGAAGAGGCCAAGGAAGACCCTCTGTTCCCGCCGGGGGAGATGTACTTCATGGGCGAATATGTCCAGGACGGCTATCTGGGCCGGTCCATCAACCTGTACTACGGTTCCTTCCTGGCCTCCGCCCGGAACGAGGACTGGGACGAGCAGACCTGGCAGGAGGAGCTCTATACCACCCTGGTCCATGAGTTCACCCACCACATCGAATCCCTGGCCAACGCCCACGGTCTGGACGACAAGGACGAGGAGGATATGCTGCGCTACCTGCAGGAATATGGCCTGCGGGAATGACAATTTCTCCCTTTTTTCGCGGATAGAGCCCCCAAAGAACGGCAAAATCGCCGCCCGTATGCTGTGTTTTTTCTTTTCACCTTAAAATTTTCTCGCAAAATATTGAAATCGGCTAAACTTTGTAGTATGATAATAAAAATGCTTATATACACGGTGGGTCCCCATCTTGGGACCGCAGCACGTGACAACGGGAGAGGTCATAAAAGAGGAGGACCTGTTTATGGGACTGTTTAGCGCATTACAGCGGAAGCCGCTGGAAGATGATATGTACGAAGAATACGACGACCAGTATGCTTACGAAGAGGAGCAGACCTGGGAAGGCACGGATTCCCGCCCCATCCGCAGCGCAGCCGACATGCGCGTGGTGGTGGTGGAACCCAAGGAGTACAACGACGCACCCCTGGTGGCTGACCACCTGCGCGACATGAAGTTCGTGGTGCTGAACCTGGGCAAGACCGACCACGATGTGGCACGCCGTCTGCTGGACTTCGTCTCCGGCGTGGTCTTCTCTGAGGATGGCCACATCATGAAGGTGGCTACCAACGTCTATGTGGTCGCCCCCTACTTCGTGGAACTGATGGATCTGTCCGGTCAGGGCAGCCACGGCGGCGATGTCTACTTTTAATTAACGAAAACAATGGGAGCGTGGCAAACCACGCTCCCATTTGCTTTCTGTATGTTCAGGCCAGGATATCTTCCAATGCATCGGGATTGAGCACCGTGACCGTCCCCCGGCCCAGGGAGACGATGCCCCGCTCGGCAAACTGCTTCAGCATCCGGGTTACCACCTCCCGGGAGGAGCCGATACAGCGGGCGATCTGCTCGTGGGTCACCGAGTAGACCATGGATTTCTGGTGCTCTTTCTCGTCCCGCAGGAAGAGGGCCAGCCGCTTTTCCAGGCTAAAAAAGACGATCTGCTGCAGGGTCTTCAGTGCGGCGGAATACTGCATGGAGGCCTGCTTGTAGACGATCCGCTCCACATCCGGGTTCTGCTGCATGAGCTGGGACAGGATCATGGCCGGAAGGATGGCCACCTCCGTGTCGATCTCCGCCACGATGTGGCTCTCGGCCTCCATGACCTGAAACACGCAGGCGGCGGAGAGGATGCAGGTCTGACCAGCTCCGGCCCGGACCACGGTGACCTCCTTCCCCTCCTCCGACAGAGCGGAGAACGCCAGGCGGCCCTTGCGCACGAAGATCACGCCCACACAGGCATCCCCGTGCCGGTGGACCATCTGCCCCTTGCGATAAGAGATCAATTGGATCGACCGGTCCAGCAAGGACTTCTGCTCCGGTGTAAGATAGGAATAAAATGCGATATCCTGGTTCAAGGCAATGCCCTCCCTTACGATCTGCAAAATTTTTTTCTTGGGTGACTAAATCACTGTGCCTTTGACTATCCTAATGGTATTATCATAGCACAAAGAGCAAACAAGGTATAGACCGAATTCAAAATACAAAACAACGGCGAAAAGGAGAAATCACTATGGAAATGAAGTTCTTTAAGTGCAACGAATGCGGCGACATCATCGCCATCGTCAAGGAAAGCGGTGCAAAGTTCACCTGCGACGGCAAGGAAATGGTTGAGCTGGTCCCCAAGACCGCAGACTCCGCCACCGAGAAGCACGTTCCCGTGGTCAAGGTGGACGGCAACCTGGTCACCGTCACCGTGGGCTCTACCCTGCACCCCATGGCTGAGGAACACTCCATCCAGTGGATCAGCCTGCAGACCGAGCAGGGCAACCAGCGCAAGGCCCTGGTCCCCGGCCAGGAACCCACCGTCACCTTCGCTCTGACCCCCGGCGACAAGGTCGTCGCCGCCTATGAGTACTGCAACCTCCACGGTCTCTGGAAGGCAGAGCTGTAAGCCGAAAAAAACATCGATGCCCCGTGCCTGCATCCCGCAGGCACGGGCATTTTCCATAAGGAGGAACCCTCTATGAGCATCCAAAGCACCCCCCGGGCCAGTCGGCTCCACATCGGTCTGTTCGGCAAGCGCAACGCCGGAAAGTCCTCCCTCATCAACGTCCTCACCGGCCAGGAGATCTCCCTGGTCTCCCCCGTCGCCGGGACCACCACCGACCCGGTGGCCAAGTCCTTCGAGCTGCGCGGGGTGGGTCCCGTGGTCTTCTGGGACACCGCCGGGGTGGATGACCTCGGTGAGCTGGGACAGCTCCGGGTGGAAAAGACCCGGCAGGCCCTGGAGAAGATCGACTTGTCCCTGCTGGTCCTCACCGATACCCCTGACCAGCAGGAACTGACCTGGCTGGACCTGCTCCGGGAGAAGAAGATCCCCATCCTCGTCGTGCTGAACAAACGGGACCTGCACCCGGACCCAGAAGGACTGGCCCTGGCCATCCGGGCAGAGCTGGACCTTCCCGTGGTCTCGGTGAGTGCCGCCACCGGCGAGAACATCCCCGCTTTGCAGCAGGCCCTGGTGCAGCAGATCCCCGACGACTTCTGGGACCTGACCATCACGGGAGACCTGGTAGAGCAGGGCGACCTGGTCCTGCTGGTGATGCCCCAGGACATCCAGGCCCCCAAGGGGCGGCTCATCCTCCCCCAGGTCCAGACCATCCGGGAACTGTTGGACAAGAAATGTTCCGTCATGAGCTGCACCGCCGACTGTCTGGACGCGACCCTGGCCGCCCTGGCCCATCCCCCGAAGCTCATCATCACCGACTCCCAGGTCTTCCCCCTGGTATGGAAAGCCAAACCGGCGGAGAGCCTACTGACCTCCTTCTCCATCCTCTTTGCCGGGTACAAGGGCGATATCCAGGCCTTCCTACACGGGGCCGAGGCCCTGGAACACCTGACCGAGGACTCCCGGGTCCTCATCGCCGAGGCCTGCGCCCACGCCCCCACCACCGAGGACATCGGCCGGGTGAAGATCCCCGTCCTGCTGCGGAAAAAGGTCGGGCCGGGCCTGACCATCGACTTCACCCGGGGGAATGATTTCCCCCAGGATCTCTCCCCCTATGACCTGGTCATCCACTGCGGGGCCTGTATGTTCAACCGCCGCCATGTGCTCAACCGCATCAACCAGGCGGAAGCGAACGGCGTGCCCATCTGCAACTACGGCGTGATCCTGGCGGCCCTGGCCGGGATCCTGGACAAGGTGTGTTATCCGTAAAACAGTTGATCCGGCCTATGAGCATATCATAGGCCGGATCTTTTTATGTCTCCCCCTGACCTGGCAGAGCATCCTGCTCCGTTGGTCTGCAGGGAGGCAACTTCCGAAAGGTATTCTGCTATATCTGCTTTCCACGCAGCGAACTTCCCCTCGCTGACCAAAGGCTCCGGGATCAGCGGCAGCATATGATCGCGAAAATATTCCATGGATGCAGCTTCTCGGTAATTTTTGAGCCGCAAAAGGAGATCCTCAACAAGAGCTTCGACCCGTCTCCGATCCTCCCCTGCCATGGCAAGAGCAGACTGGAACAGGGTGAAAGCAGCCGTGCGCAAACCGTCCTCCATCGCGAGCTCGATCCAAACAGGGACCGAGCTTACGACTGTATCGGTCGTCTTCACCACGGTTTTGGCAAACTTCGGGTCCTGATCCATGGCGCGAAGAAACAGGAGCAGATATCCCTTGGGAAAGCGATGGAATTGGTCGATCACAGCGCCGGTCATGTCCGACGCTGCACGGCGGTCATACTGCTGATAGGGCATAAACTGGTCCAGGCACCAGCGCCAAGCCTCGAGAGAGCACGGGATATCTTTTCTCGCGATCGTAAGGAGGACCTGGTGAAAGTCACGCTTTCGCTGTGCATCCTCCTTAGGAATGAAAACAGGCAGCACAAAGTGATCCTTGATCGCCTGGGCATAGAGAAAGCCATCGGAGGGGGACAAATAGTTGGCTGCAAGGATGGTATCCGCCTGTTCCAGGATAAATTGGCAACGGGCTCTTTCCTGCTCGTTCACGCTGTGACCGCACGCCTCGTCAGAAAGGGTGCAGGCTGCAAGATATCTGCGCTTATTGGGGTAGTCCTTTGGATCGATCTTGTTCTCCTCCTGGGCGGCAATATCGGCAACGCCCATGGCCGAAACATCGGCAAC